>JAFNZB010000238.1 GCA_017383055.1 Burkholderiaceae bacterium
ACAAATCGCCGAGGTCAACCTCGGCGATTTTTGTCAGTACTCAGCAACCATAGAGAAAATCGCATCCGCATAACGCTCAAACTTTTTCTCCCCCACACCACTCACACTCATCAGTGCTTCAGGTGTTTTCGGCTTCAATTTGGCAATCTGTAAAAGGGTTGCATCCGGAAAAATCAAATACGGTGGCTTCCCTGCTTCCTGAGCGGCTTCCCGTCGCCAAGCTCGAAGCTCATTAAAAAGACGCGTTTCATCCTCGTTTAAATCATCATGCTCCAAAGCCTTTCGAGTTGAAAGCTTTTTCATGCCCTCTACACGAACGAAAAATGACTCTTCTCCTCGCAGCAAGGCTCTAGCCTTCCCTGTCAATGAAAGCACGTTACGTAGCTCATAGCGCACTTGGATATAGTGCTTGATAATCAGTTGACGTAATACTTTTCGCCAGAATTTAGCACTCAATCCTTGGCCGATTCCCCACGTCGACAAACGATCATGACCACGAGCCAATACCTTTTCGTTGCGCTCTCCCATCAAAACATCAATCACATGACCGGCTCCAAAACCAAGCCCATTGGTTTGGTAACAACGATGCACACAAGATAAAAGCTTTTGCGCCTCAATTGTCACGTCTTTGGTCATGGGGGGATTCTCACAGTTGTCGCAATTGTCACAGTGTTTTGTGGATTCACCAAAATAATCCAACAGGCGCTCTCGTCGACAACCGGAATCTTCAGCCAAAGCCAACATCGCATCGAGTTTGGCCATCATCACCAATCGATAATCATCTTCAGCCTCACTCATATCGATCAATCGACGCTGTTGAACCACGTCTTCCAATCCGTAATAGAGGACGGCTTCCGCCGGCAACCCGTCTCGACCGGCTCGCCCCGTTTCTTGGAAATAGTTTTCAATTGATTTGGGCATATCCAAATGGATCACATAGCGCACATCCGGTTTATCGATGCCCATACCAAAAGCAATCGTCGCCACCATCACACAAGGGCGTTCGTAAAACTGATTTTGGTTGCTTTCTCGCTCCCACTGATCAAGGCCAGCGTGATAGACCAAGGCATCAACCCCTCGATTTTGCAGTTCTTGAGCCACTTGTTCGGTCTTTCGTCGACTCAAACAATAAATAATCCCAGACTCATGCATATGTTCGCCCGTGATGAAATCGGCCACCTCATCCAAGTAACCCTTTGTCTTTTCAACCATCCGATAGCGAATATTGGGGCGATCAAAACTAGCGATGAATCGTTTCGGATTAATCAATAATCGTTCAGCAATCTCTTCTCGTGTTTGGGGATCCGCCGTAGCAGTCAACGCAATGCGAGGAATGTGAGGGAAGCGCTCTTTAATCTGTGTCAGCTCACCGTAATCCGGTCGAAAATCATGTCCCCAAATCGAAATGCAGTGCGCCTCATCAAAGGCAAACAAACTGATAGGCAATTGCTCGATCATGGCGAGCATTCGAGACGTCATCAATCGCTCTGGAGCGACATACAAAAGCGAGACATCTCCACGAAAAAGACTCTCAATGACCGATTGAGATTCTTCTGACGTTTGAGAGGAGTTCAGATAAGCTGCCGAAATCCCTAAGTCCTCTAACATATCGACTTGGTCTTTCATAAGAGCAATCAACGGGGAAACAACAATCGCCACTCCGTCTCGCATTAAAGCGGGAATTTGATAACAAAGACTTTTCCCGCCCCCCGTCGGCATCAACACCAAAGCGTCTTCACCACGCGTCACCGCCTCGATGACTTCCGCCTGGAAGCCTCGAAACGCCTGATACCCAAAAATTTTTTGAAGAATCTGAACGCTGGCAGACATAGTGGATCGATTAGGGAAAATACAGTCGGTCAAGTATACCGTTCGAATGTACAATTAAGTAGATTTTTTCTCTCAGTGAGGTAACCGCTATGTTTAAGCTCATTAAGAACGCCAACGTCTGGAGTCCTGCTCCACTTGGCAAGAAGGACATTCTCATCTGTGGCGAGAAGATCGTCGCCATCGAAGATTGCTTGGATGACATCCGTTTACCGGGCGCTGTCGAAGTAATCGACGTTGAAGGCGCTACGGTCACGCCTGGCTTTTTCGACCAACACGTCCATTTAACGGGCGGTGGCGGTGAAGGTGGCCCCGCAACGCGCGTTCCCCCGGTCATGCCCTCCCAATTGTTGAAGGCCGGTGTGACGACCGTTTGCGGCGTCATGGGCACGGAAGGCACGACCAAGTTCCCGGAAGAACTCTATGCCAAGGTTATGGGTTTGCGTCAAGAGGGCTTGACCGCTTACATGCACACGGGTTCTTATCAATACCCGTCTCCGACCATCACGGGCAATCCTCGTAAAGATATCATCACGATTGAACCGTGCTTAGGCGTGAAATTGGCACTGGCCGACCACCGTTGTTCCTTCCCCAACGATGATGAAATGTTAAAGCTCGTTGCCGACGTTCGTATGGGCGGTATGTTGGCTGGCAAGAAGGGTGTTTTGCACGTTCACTTGGGCGATTTCGGTGGTGCTTACGAACAATTCGAACGCTTGATTGCTCGTGGCTTAGCTCGCCATCATTTCTCCCCGACGCATACGGGTCGTGAGCCGAAACTCTTTGAACAAGCCATTGAATTCGCCAAGAAGGGCGGCGTAATCGATATCACGAGCGGTGGCGGCAATGTTTATCCGTACGTGGAATGTGTCGAACGTGTTTTGAAGGCCGGTGTCGATCGCAAACTCATCACAACGAGTTC
>JAFNZB010000239.1 GCA_017383055.1 Burkholderiaceae bacterium
AGGTTTTCATTCCTCATAGTGCTTATTTCAAAGGACTCACCGAGTCCTTCTACTGGAGAATACCGATGAAATACGATATCAACGATATCATGAAGATCCTTCCGCACCGCTATCCGTTCCTCTTGATCGACCGTGTCGAATCGATCAACGAAGACAAGACCGTGTGCGTGGCGATCAAGAATGTGACGGCGAACGAACCGCAATTCACGGGTCACTTCCCGAGCGTGCCGGTGATGCCGGGTGTGTTGATCATCGAAGCCATGGCTCAATGCGGTGCTATTTTGGCACTCGATCGCCTTGCTCCGGAAGAAAAGCAAGAAGACGTGTTGTTCTTCTTTGCCGGTATCGACAATGCTCGCTTTAAGCGAGTGGTGGTCCCGGGCGACCAATTGCGTATCGAAGCCACGTATCTCCGTGACCGCGGCGGTATCGGTAAGTTTGACGTTGTTGCAACGGTTGACGGTCAAGTCGCTTGTTCCGCTACGTTGATGTGTGCTCGTCGCGCTGTCTAAGCCCTATCGCAAAAAATTGCTCGGAGTTCATTAGGGTTACTCCGCTATTTTTGTTCGAAAAATAAAATTTCTAGGTAGATTCGACTAGAATCTGTCTCGTTAGATAGGGAAAGGATAAGCGTAATGGCACAAATCCATCAATTTTCTGTTGTCGACCCGAATGCACAATTGGCCGATGACGTGGTTGTCGGTCCGTTCTGTGTGATCGGTCCGAACGTGAAGATCGGTGCGGGCACCGTTTTGAAGAGCCATGTGAACATCCATGGCGATACGACGATCGGTGAACGCAATATCATCTATCCGAATGCCAGCATCGGTTGCGATCCTCAAGACAAGAAGTACGCCGGCGAACCCACGAAGTTGGTGATTGGCGACGATAACGTCATCCGTGAACACGTCACGATTTCCATCGGAACGACGCAAGACCACGGTGTCACGACGGTCGGTAACCGTAACCTCTTTATGGCAAACGCTCACGTGGCTCATGACTGCGTGGTGGGCGACGATACGATCCTTGCCAACAATGTGGCATTGGCCGGTCATACGGTCTTGGGCAATCGCTCCATCATGGGCGGTCAAGCCGCTATCCACCAATTCGGCCGTATCGGTGAATTGGCAATGGTTGGTGGCGGTGGTATCTGCCTCATGGACGTTCCGCCCTTTGTGATCTGTAACGGTAATCCGGCAACGCCGCACGGCTTGAATGTCGTTGGTCTTCGTCGCGCCGGTTACGGTATGGCTGAATTGAACGCTTTCAAGGCTGCTTACAAGGCCATTTACCGTGACGGTTTGACGATTGCTGAAGCGGCTGCTGAAATCGATAAGATCATTGAAGCAACGCCGCAATTGACGCGTGAATTGACGCACATGCGCGACTTCATCACGACGAGTAAGCGCGGTATCATCCGTCCGTAATCGTTCGTGTGATAGAAAAGGGGAATCTCATTCCCTAAAAACGAAAAGGAAGAACTCACAAACGTTCTTCCTTTTCTTTTTTCTCGATAAAGAAAAAACGCCTCAAAACGATCGTTCTGAGGAGTATTCGCAAGGATTTCAATTATTCGTCAGCTTCGTCTTCGGAGTACTTACCGGCCATGGCGTTAAAGCCACCGTCAACGTAGAGCGTTTCGGCGGTGATGCCGGTTGCCCAGTCGGACAACAAGAAAGCCGTCGTGTTACCGACGTCATCCAACGTGATGAATTGTCGCGTGGCGGACATGTCGCGAGCCGTATTCAACATCTTCGTGAAGTCCTTGATACCGCTAGCGGCCAAGGTCTTCAGCGGACCGCTCGAAATGGCGTTCACTCGCATTCCACGCGGGCCCAAGTCAGCTGCCATGTAACGAGTCGTGGCTTCCAATGCGGCCTTGGCCACGCCCATCGTGTTGTAGTTCGGCACCACACGTTCGGCACCCAAGAAGCTCATCGA
>JAFNZB010000240.1 GCA_017383055.1 Burkholderiaceae bacterium
AGTGGCCATCAAAAACCCTAACAATGACAAAGTCAAACGTGCCGATCGAATCCAATCGGCAAAGACCCCCCAAAAGAGTCGACCGACCATGCCACCCGCGCTAGCCATACTGAGGGCGAAGCCGGCAAAAACAATGGGCAACGTCACATCTTCAACCAAGTACGCAACGATATAGCTGAAGATGCACATCTGCGCGCCGTTATAAGTGAAGCCGACAACGAGCAATCGACGAAGCTCTTTTTGTGAAAGCACGAGTCGAATGGAGTTAAGGACGTTTTGGAAGCTAAAGCGCGCTGTTGAATCGACATGATTGTCCAGATCATTTCGGTGATAGAGCACCAATAGCATCACTAGAACGCACAAAACTGCGGTAAAGAATAATCCTCCGCGCCAATCGTTACACCATACGGCAATGCTAGGAATGGCAAAACCAGTGATGGCACTTCCGAACGGTACAGCCGTTTGTTTGAGTGAAAAGACAAAGCCCATTCTTGAAGGCGGAACGGTATGAGCCAAAATGTCGCTCGATGCCGGGGTAATCGGGCCGTAACTGACGCCGATAAAAAGCGCCCCTAACGCCATTAACCAAAGATTGCCGCTGCAGGTGAGAGATAAGCCGATTGCTGCCAAAATGAGGCAGACTTGAGAGACATGGATTCCTCCGAACCGTGTCACCATGGTTCCACCGATGACGGCGGAAACGGCGGCACCGGAGAAAATGATGCAGACATAGGTTCCGATCAGAGAGCTTTCAACGCCCAAACTCACAGCCACCATTGGAGCGATCGTCGATAGTGTGACGGTACTGGCAGTGGCTAACATCTGGATGCTCATCGTTGAGATGAGTGCATGACGAATCGTATTCAAAATTGACAACTCTCATTAGCGAATATGGACAGGATATACCTTTGGGGAAGACGAGAGTATGTGTAAGAACCCTAATGTGGGCAATCGCGTTACAATGAAATCCAACGATAGGGGGTATTTATGATCAAACGTTTGAAGTGGTTGGGAGTGGTTGTTGCCGCTTTGGTGTTGGGTGGTTGTGCGCATCCGGATTTTATTAAGGTCGGTCAGAGTGCTCAGGAAGTGAAAGTCGAATTGGGAGCTCCGGATGGTAAGCTCGTCAATGTCGATGGAAGTTTTGTTCTGGTTTATTCCGATCAACCTTTCGGTCAAGAAGTCTGGTGGATGCATTTTGATCAAAACGGACGCTTTGTGAGAAAAGAGAGAGCCTTGAATGAAGAACATTTCAAATTGGTCATTCCCGGACAGCACACCAAGAAAGAAGTTTTTCAGATGTTCGGTCGCTGTGCGCAGGAGTACACCTTCCATTTAATTGACGAGCATGCATTTATGTATCGTTTCCAAGAGCCGGGGAGCATGAACATGGCTTGGTGGGTTCAGTTCAATGAGCAAGACATTGTGACGGAGACCGCTGTTACCCAAGATCCTTGGGAACATGATCGCGATCCGCTTTGGAACATCTGAAACTTGATGATTATGCAATAACAAAGGCCACCGATTTCGGTGGCCTTTGTTCGTTAATCCCTAAGGATTATTCGATCGGTTGCGGATTGCGCAAACGGATGTGGAGTTCGCGCAATTGCTTTTCGTCAACCGGAGACGGAGCTTGCGTGAGCAAGCATTGAGCGCGTTGCGTCTTCGGGAAGGCGATCACGTCTCGGATGGACGGAGCACCGGCCATGATCGTGATGATACGGTCAAGACCGAAGGCGATACCGCCGTGCGGAGGTGCACCGAATTGCAATGCGTCGAGCAAGAAGCCGAATTTACCGCGAGCTTGTTCAGCATCGATATTCAAAGCGCTGAAGACCTTGCTTTGAACGTCGGCACGGTGGATACGGATAGAACCGCCACCGATTTCCCAACCGTTCAAGACCATGTCGTAAGCTTGAGCCAAGCACTTGCCCGGATCCGTGGCCAACATATCAACGTGTTCAGCCTTCGGCATCGTGAACGGGTGGTGGCAAGCAACCCAACGGTTGTCTTCTTCGTCGTATTCGAACATCGGGAAGTCAACGACCCAAAGAGCCTTCCAGCCATCTTCGTACAAGCCGTTAGCCTTACCGAATTCGCTATGACCAATCTTCAAGCGCAAAGCACCCAAGGAGTCGTAAACGATCTTGGCACGGTCAGCACCGAAGAAGATCACGTCGCCGTCTTGTGCGCCGGTGACTTCCAAAATCTTGGCAATGAGCTCGTCGGACAAGTTCTTCACGATCGGGCTTTGGAGACCGTCGCGACCCTTAGCCTTTTCGTTGACCTTGATGTAGGCCAAACCCTTGGCGCCGTAGATCTTGACGAATTCCGTGTAAGCGTCGATTTCAGAACGCGGCATGCTGGCTGCATGCGGAACGTTCATGGCGACAACCTTGCCGTCAGCCAATTCCGTAGCAGACTTAAAGACCTTGAATTGGCAATCCTTGGCAAATTCCGTGATTTCCTTCAATTCAATGCCCTTGATGCGCAAGTCCGGCTTGTCGGAACCGAAACGCGTCATGGCTTCATGCCAGCTCATAACCGGGAACTTTTCTGCCAATTCGACATCGACCGTTTCCTTGAACACGTTGCGAATCATGTTTTCCATCATGTCGCGGATTTCGAATTCGGTCAAGAAGGACGTTTCGATATCGACCTGCGTGAATTCAGGTTGACGGTCGGCACGCAAGTCTTCGTCACGGAAGCATTTGACGATTTGATAGTAGCGATCGAAGCTAGCCATCATCAACAATTGTTTGAACAATTGCGGAGATTGCGGCAAAGCGTAGAAGTGACCGTCGTGAACGCGGCTCGGGACCAAGTAGTCACGAGCGCCTTCCGGCGTGCTACGCGTCAACATCGGCGTTTCGATGTCGATAAAGCCCAAGCGATCCAAGTGGTTACGGATAGCCAAGGCAACCTTGTAACGCAACTTCAAGTTCTTTTGCATTTGCAAACGACGCAAGTCGAGAACGCGATACGTCAAACGCGTCGTTTCAGACAAGTTTTCGTCATCAAGGTGGAACGGGGGCGTTTCAGACTTGTTGAGGATCTCCATTTCGTGGCAAAGCACTTCCACGCCGCCAGAGATCAAGTCTGCATTATTGGTGCCTTCAGGACGAGCGCGGACGAGACCGACAACCTTCAAGCAATATTCATTACGAACAGAGTCTGCCGTTGCAAACACTTCAGGACGGTCCGGGTCGCAAACCACTTGCACGAGACCTTCACGGTCACGCAAGTCGATAAAGATCACGCCGCCGTGGTCACGACGACGGTGGGCCCAACCAAACAAAGTAACCGTTTGACCAATGAAAGACTCATTGATAAGACCGGAATATTCGGTACGCATAAAAGCTCCAGACAATAACGGGAAAAAATCCCAACAAATAACCAAAGCATTTTAGCTTGAAGTGAGGTTATTTGGTACTTTTTTCTAATGAAACCTTCTGAGAGTTGCCTAAATTAGGGGGAACAACCCCCAAAGAGACATGGAATTTGAAAGCTTCGTCAACGGAAATATTCGTTTCCTTTACGTCAGAGGCTCGAACCATCACGACATAACCTGAAGTCGGATTGGGTGCAGTTGGGACAAATACTGTCAACATCGGTTCGTCAGTCATTAATGAGGCCAAGTTAGAGTCAACTTTTTTGACGATTAAACCAACGGTCCATTGACCCGATTGAGGGAATTGAATCAATACGGCTTTTTCAAAGCTACGTTCTTGTTGCGACAGCAGTGTATTGGCGATTTGTTTGACTCCGGAGTAAATCGGGCGAACAACCGGAATCTTGTCCAGTAACGACTCCCATAGATGGACTAACTTTTGCCCTAAGATGTTCGCAACGACCAAGCCGGTTGCCAAAATCAGGCAAAAGCCCAAAATCAAGCCAAACCCCGGAAAGTTGATGCCGAGTCGCCAAGATGGGGGCAACAAATTGAGGAGATGATCGCCAAAGTCGACGATCATGTTGAGGATCCAGACTGTGATGGCCAACGGAATCCAAAAAAGTAAACCGGCAGAGAAATATTTTTTAAACATAGTGAAGGAGATTCTAAAAACAAATTGCGGGTATTTCTTACCGAAAATACCCGCAATTGTTAGAGGTTGTTACTCAAGAAGAGTATCAATCTTCTTCGGCCTTACGTTGGAACTTGCTGGCCAAGTCGGCTTGAAGTTGTGCCGGGACCGGTTCGTAGGCATCCAACTCAATGGTGTAGCTACCGGCACCTTGCGTCAAAGCGTTCAAGCGATTGGCGTAACCGTCCAAGCCCGTCAACGGCACACGACCCGTGATGAGCATCATGCCACCAGGGATGTTTTCCGTACCGCTAACTTGACCGCGGCGGCTAGCGAGGTCGCCCGTGATGTCGCCCATGCAGCTGTCCGGAGCTTCGATTTCGATGCGAACGATCGGTTCCAAGAGCGTGGGCTTGGCGTTAGCCAAAGCTTCGAGCATGGCTTTGCGACCGGCGGAAACGAAAGCCACTTCCTTACTGTCGACCGGATGGTACTTGCCGTCATAAACCGTCACGCGAACGTCTTGGATCGGATAGCCGGCAACGTAACCGGAATCCAACACTTCACGCACGCCCTTTTCAACAGCCGGGACCAAGTTGAAGGGGATAGCACCGCCCTTGATTTGGTCGACGAACTTGAAGCCTGCACCACGCGGCAACGGTTCGACACGCAAGAACACTTCACCGAATTGACCGGCACCACCCGTTTGCTTCTTGTGGCGAGCGTGACCTTCGGCCTTGCCACTAATCGTTTCACGGTACGGGATACGCGGCGTACGCGTTTGGATTTCCAACTTAAATTGCATTGCCATGCGGCGGATGACCGTCTTGATGTGTTGTTCGCTCACACCACGCAAGACCGTTTCGTTCATCACGGCGTCATGCTCGATGGACAACGTCGGGTCTTCAGAGGCCATCTTCAAAAGCACTTCAGACATACGACCTTCGTCGCCGCGACGAGCCGGGCTCACTGCTAAGCCGAACATCGGCTTCGGGAAGCTGAGCTTCTTCATGTGGATGCCGCCTTCGATGGAGGCGTCATGCAACACGGAGCCGTAGACGATGTCATCGACCTTGGCGACGGCACCGATGTAACCCGGATTCATTTCATCGACTTCCATGGTTTCCTTACCTTGGAGCATCATCGGGTGTGCAATCTTGAACGGTTTCTTACCATCGTCAACATAGAGCGTTGCATCTTTGGTGATCAAACCTTGATGCAAGCGGAACAAACCGATCTTGCCGATGTACGGGTCATTGACGACCTTAAAGACGTGTGCAACGATCGGGCGGGAAGCATCCGGAATCGTCGTGTATTCGGAACCGTCTTCGCGATAGAAGAGCGGAGCGTTAGCTTCCGTCGGGTTCGGCAAGTGACGCACGAACACCTTGATCAAATCACGCATACCGATCAAATTCTTAGCAGACGTGAAGCAAACCGGGATGATGTGACCGAGACGCAAAGCCTTGGTCAACGGGGCATGCAAAATCTTCGGATCAACCGTGCCTTCTTCAAGGTATTTTTCCATCGTAGCGTCGTCCATTTCAACCACGCGTTCGATAAAGGCATTGTGAACGGCTTCGACGCTTGCGAAATTGGACTCGCCCTTGTCGTTGTCGAAGCAGTCGATTACGTGGCTGCAATCCTTGTTCGGCAAATTCAACGGGAGCACTTCATTGCCGAAAGCTTCACGCAATTGATGGATCAAGCCGTAAAGGTCCACATCCGGTTGGTCAATCTTGTTGATGACGATCATTCGGCAAAGGTTGCGTTCTTTTGCCCAAGCCATCATGCGACGGGTCATCAATTCGATGCCCTTCGTAGCATCGATGACGACGCAAACCGTCTTGACTGCGTCCAATGCACCAAGAGCTTGACCGACGTAGTCAGGATTCCCCGGAGTGTCTAACAAGTGGATGCGAACGGGCGTGCCGTCGTCTTTTTGAGCATCAAGGTGCGTAACGGAGGTACGCAAAGAATGTTGAACTTCCTTTTCGAGGGGGTCAAAGTCACAGACCGTGGTACCCTTTTCAACGGAACCGACTTCTTTGATCATGCCGTTGCGATACAGAAGCGATTCGACCAAGGTCGTTTTACCGCTAGAGCCATGACCGACAAAGGCAATGGTACGCAGATTCTCTACTGGATATTGACTCATGATAATCCCCTAACAAAGTAAAAATTGGATGTCACTTTTTAGTAACGACATCTACCATTTTGCGCCAAAAGAGGATTTTTTGAGGTGATAAAAGCCGAGGATTTGACATATATCGGTACAAATCCTCGAACTTTGCAGGTAGGGGAAATTTTTTTCGAATGGTCAGGATTCGATGGGGCTGTTTTTGCAAGTTAAGCGATAGCCAACACCACGAACGCTTTCAATCACCACGTCATGGCAGCCGAAATCTTGCAATTTATGGCGAATGCTCGAAACGTGTACGTCGATAGAGCGATCGAAACGCCCCTTGGTTCGACCAAGTACCTTGGGATAAATCACGTCTTTGGAGACAGCTTGAGCGCAGTTTTCGGCTAACAATTCCAACAACGAAAATTCTGTCGACGTCAATGCAAATGGTTCTTGATTGACACACGCCTTTTGATTCTTGATATCCAACTGCAAAGAGCCGATCGTTAACGGAGCCATCTTGTTGGAGCGGAAATTTTCCGAAGAAGAAAACACATTGTTGACAGCATCCAAGATGTCAGCAAATGGAATCGGCAACGTGATGATTTGATGAGTCGGTAATCGAGAACGTTCGATAAGATCGCTTGGGACGTCTTTATTTGTCAAAGCAATAATCGGGAAGCCCGGGTGCTTTTCTTCGATGCTTTTGATTAATGCTAAATCATCCTCGTTATTGAGATCGAGGATGCCCATGTCGAAGTCTTGAGACGTACTCAATGCAAGTGCTTCTTGTCGGGCATAGGTTGGTAACACGTTAAAACCGCAAAATGACAAGAAATCGGCCAATAAAACTTCGTAAACGTTGTTATGGTGTAATAGAAAAATCTTCGATGTCATGATTCAAAATGATGCGGTAACGAATGTTATTTTTAAGTCGTGGCAATGATACTGAAATTGTACAAAACTGCCTACGTATTTCGTCCTAATTTCGTCGTGAAAAAACGTTTGTTTTTGCTTGCAAATAATTACATTCTTGTTTCACTCATTTACAGAAAAGTAAGGCAAACTGTATCAAAAGTAAGGGAACGTTGAAGCTTATGAAATATCGTTGGTTTTTTTCTTCAGTCGCGTTGATTTCGACGCTCAGTTTGTCCGGATGTGCGCTATTTCCCGCGCAGTTTGACGGCCGGGATGATGCCTATATTCCAACCGCTTGGGCTCAGCCATTTTTGCATGATGAAACGGCAATGTTGGAGGCGCCTTCCGAGTGGTGGAAACGATGGAACGATGTCGATTTGTTAAAGCTCGTTGAGGCAACTTTGACAAATAACACGGATGTTGTGGTCGCTATGTCTAATTTGCGTGCGGCACAAGCCTCGTTACTTGGAGCCAATGCGGCACTTTGGCCGACTGCGAGTATTGGTGCCGATGCGTCAAGTCGTCGAACTGATGATGTGACCAGTGAAAGTTATTCGGCTGATTTTGGAGCCTCTTGGCGCTTTAGTTTCGGGGGCAGAGATATTGCGGCTCGACGTGTTGCCGAGCTGAACACTCAAGCAAAAGCGATGTTGTTGGAAGAGACCAAGAGTGCGATGAGTGCAGAGGTTGTGTCTTCTTACATTCGCTTGTGTTTGGCCAAGCAAAAGCTTGAATTGGCTCAAAAGAATTTAGTGGCACTTGCAGAAGCGAAAGATTTGTCTCAATGGCGTTATCAAGCAGGATTGGTTGAGGCAACCGATGTCGAACAGGCGATTGCTCAATACGAATCGGGTAAAGCCACGATTGCAAGCTATGAACAGTCCATTTTTGAATACCAAACGGCTCTGTCTCGCTTGACACTTTTGCCATTGGAGACGATCCAAGCTTTGGAGGCTGGAGACATTCCGCAACCGCCCGAAGCGATCGCGGTGGCGATCCCGGCTCGTGTTTTGGAGTTGCGTCCGGATGTACAGGCTGCCAAACAAAGTGTTTTGGCTGCGATGGAAAATATTCGAGTTGCTCAGGCTGATTTTTGGCCGTCACTCTCGTTGAGCGGTACGTTGGGTACAACGGCTGCGACCATCGGTGCTTTAGGCGCGTCAGGAACCGGTGTTGGAGCCTTAATTGCTTCGTTATCGATGCCGCTTTTAAATTGGGGTTCGACGATTGCAGCAACAGAAACGCAAAAAGCCAACCTTGATCGGGCAACGGCTCAGTATCGACACAGTATTGTCGGTGCACTGGAAGAGACGGAAAACGCACTTTCGGCACTCAATACTGCTCAACGACGCAAGTCTTCACTGACACGGGCGATGCAAAGCAGTCAAATTGCAGCAGATTTGGCAAGACAACAATATTCGAGCGGTTTGGCTGATTATCAAACGGTGTTGAGCACACAACGCTCACTTTTTAACGCTCAAGAAACACTGGCGACCAATCAAGCCGATTGGGCCATTGCGCATATCGATCTTTACCGTACGTTGGGTGGCGGTTGGAAGCCGCAACAAACGGCAGCAGGGGAGTAAAACATGATGAAGAAAATCGATAAAGAATCCATTAAAACGCTGTTGTCGTCGGATCAAGGTCAAAAGTTCGGTAAAAAGAAGGTTCTTGTTTTGACGGCTGCGGCAGCAGTTGTGTTGGGAGCATGGTGGTTTGTTGCCGGTTCGGCAGAAAAAGTCAGTTATATGACGGCGGATGTAGAACGAGGAGATCTTCGTGTCGAAGTAAGTGCCAATGGGACTTTAGAGCCCACTCGTACTGTTTCCATCGGTTCGGAATTGTCTGGCATTGTTTCCCGAGTTTTGGTTGATGTTAACGATACGGTGACTGCGGGACAAGTGTTAATCGAATTGGATACAGCCAAGCTCAATGCTCAAGTCCAGCAGGCAGAAGCCTCCTTAGAAAGTGCGAAAGCCTATGACGTGGAAGCCAAAGCTATTTTGGCTGAGGCTCAAACGAAATACCAACGTCTTTTGAAGGTTCATAAGCTCTCTGGGGGTAAGACACCGTCTCAAAGTGAATTGGACGAACAAGTGGCTGTGTTAGAACGAGCAAAAGCAAGCGTTGCAACTGCACAAGCCAAAATTAAGGACGCCGAAGCGACATTGCAAACCAAACGAACGGATTTATCTAAGGCATTTATCACTTCGCCTATTGATGGTGTTGTGTTATCGCGTTCGGTAGAACCGGGTTATGCAGTTGCGGCTTCTTTGCAAGCGGTGGAATTGCTTACATTGGCCACGGATCTTCGCAAATTGGAGTTGGAGGTCGATGTTGATGAGGCCGATGTGAGCTTGGTTAAACCTGGCCAAAAAGCGACGTTTACCGTGAGCGCCTATCCGAATCGAAATTTCCCGGCCTCCCTTGAAAAAGTGGCCTTTGGTCCCACGATGACGAGTAATGTTGTGACCTATACGAGTTATTTGACGGTCAATAATCAAAAAGGTTTGTTGCGTCCTGGGATGACAGCTACGGCTCGCATTGTGACCGATAGCCGTGAAAATGTTTTGATGGTCCCCAATACGGCGCTTCGTTTCTCTCCAAAACAAGCGACGGAAAACAAATCATCTGCAGTTAACAGTTTGGTAATGCCGGCTCGTAATACCAAGCAAAAGACGGCTAAAGACACTGCTCGCCAAGGGCTCAAGCGTGAACGGACGTTATGGGTTTTGAAAGACGGCAAACTTGAATCCGTTAAGGTGGTCACGGGAGCAACGGATGGTTCCAAGACTGAGATCGTTTCTGGTGATTTGAGTGAAGGCGCCAAGGTGGTGACCGGGCAATTGCGTTCTAGCCGCTAATGAAGGAGCTACGCATGGAAAAACTTCCGTTGGTTGAGTTGCGAGGCATCGGTAAACGCTATGGTCAAGGCGAAGCGGCATTTGATGCTTTGAAAGGGGTCGATTTTACGATCGAGCAAGGCGATTTCGTGGCGGTCATGGGGCCTTCTGGGTCGGGGAAGTCCACTTGCATGAACATTATTGGTGCGCTTGATACTCCGACATACGGCGAATACTTGTTTCAAGGCGTGCATGTGGAATCGTTAACTCGAGATGAGCGTTCTCTTTTGCGTCGTCAGTATTTTGGGTTTGTTTTCCAAGGATTTAATTTGTTGGCTCGCACGACCGCGTTGGAGAATGTGGAATTGCCTCTTTTGTATCGTGGGATTGAGCCTGAAGAACGACATCGCCTAGCACGCGCGGCATTAGATCGAGTCGGATTGCTACCTTGGGCCGATCACACACCGGCTGAGCTTTCCGGTGGTCAGCAACAACGTGTGGCCATTGCTCGAGCGATTGTGAGTAAACCGCTTTTGTTGTTGGCTGATGAACCGACGGGAAGTTTGGATTCGCAACGAAGCGTAGAAATCATGCAGCTTTTGCAGGCGCTCAATGAAGAAGATGGGATTACGATCGGATTGGTTACGCATGAACCGGAAATGGCGAAATTTGCGAAACGTATTGTTATTTTCCGTGATGGCTTAATCGAAAAAGATTGAGGTTGGCGATGTTATTGAATGCTTTATGGCTCGCTTTGCGACAAATCTTTCGAAACCCGATGCGTTCATTATTGACGGTTTTGGGGATTGTGATCGGTGTGGCTGCCGTGATTACCATGGTCACGGTCGGTAACGGTGCAACACAAGCCGTTCGTGAACAAATCGAGAGTTTGGGTAGCAATCAACTGATGATTCGTCCTGGACAGCGTATGGGCGCAGGTCGCGCAGCCGGGGCGCCGACGTTCAAATTAGAAGATGTGGATGCGATTCAGTCACAGATTGCTGGTGTGAAAAATGTGGCGCCTCAACGTTCGATGTCGATGACGGTTGTCGCACAAGGTAAAAATTGGAATACACAAGTCATCGGGAGTACGAGCCAATATTTTGAATTGGATAATCGCCCTTTGAGCGCCGGTCGTTATTTTGAGTCGACGGAAGAAAGAGCAGGCTCGGCCGTCTGTGTGATTGGTTCAACGATTCAAAAAGAAGTTTTCGGTTCGGTTAATCCAATCGGGCAGATGTTGCGCACCGGTAATTTTTCTTGCCGAGTGGTCGGAATGCTGGAAACCAAGGGGCAATCGGCTTTTGGTGGTGACCAAGACGACTTGGTTGTGATGCCGATTCAAACATTTCAACGACGAGTGGTGGGCAATAATCGCATTTCTTCGATTTCAGTGGCAGTGGATTCGGCTTTCGATCGCGAAATGTTGACGGAGAGCTTGCGCCAATTGATGCGCGAACGTCGCAATCTTTCGGACCATGACGATGATAACTTCATGATTTTGGATACCGAAGAGTTGGCTAAACGTGTGTCCAGTACGACGGAAATCATGACGATGCTATTGGGTGCGGTGGCAGCCGTTAGCTTGATCGTTGGTGGTATTGGTATTATGAACATCATGTTGGTGAGCGTGACGGAGCGAACTCGAGAAATCGGTATTCGGTTGGCGATCGGAGCCTTGGCTCGGGAAGTTCTCATGCAGTTTTTGATTGAAGCGGTCGTGTTGGGTTGTTTGGGTGGCTTGCTGGGTGTTGTGATTGCATTGGTCGGATCGATTGTTTTGGCCGGTGTAATGGGAGTTCCCTTCATTTTTGATCCATTCATCAATGTGGTCGCATTTGGGTTCGCGGCGTTGACGGGGATTGTGTTCGGTTATTTTCCAGCACGACGGGCAGCGCAAATGGATCCTATTGAAGCGGTAAGACACGAATGATGAAACGTTGTTTGGCTTTTGTTTTCGGATTAATTGCTTGTGGTTGTGCTTTAGCGGCATCGGTTCCGAAAGAACTCAATATCACGTATGTCAAAGCGCCTTTCAATCTCCAAAATATGGTGATGAAGACGCAAGGACTTTTGGAAAAGGAATTTGCCTCTGATGGTATGAGAATCAATTGGGTACCGATTAAAGTCGGTCTCAATCAAGTACGAGGTTTGATGGCTGGCAACCTTGATATGGTGGCTGCGATGAATACGAGTACCTTGTTGATTGCTAATGGCGCGGGTAATCGTATTTTGATTGCCGATGGCGTGGCTCATCCCAATGATATCTTTGCAATCGTAACGTCCGCTAAAAGCCGCATCGAGTCTGTGAAGGAATTGAAGGGTAAGCGCATTGTCGGTCCTAAAGGGACAGTCGTTCATCACTTGCTCGTTTCGGCTTTGGCCAAAGAAGCAATGACGGCTTCGGACGTGGAGTTGATCTCCATGAATTTACCTGCGAGTTTGACGGCTTTGATGACCGGTCATGCCGATGCGGCCTTGTTGGTCGGTCCTGGGATTCAAAAAGCTGTTGCCAATGGTCATCGAGTGTTGACTCGAGCCCAAGGACTTGTTGATACCAATTTGGTAATGGCGGTAAGTGAGCGTTTTGCAAAACAATATCCGGAGGTGGTTCGCCGTGTGGCAAAGGTCAATCGTGAGGCACTTCAATGGATTCAATCCAATTGGGATGCGGCAATTGCGATTGGTGCAAAAGAGCACGGGATTTCTCAAGAGGATGCTCGTGAGTTAGCTTCTTGGGCAAACTACTATTCTGTATTAACACAAGCTGATTTGGATGCTATGCAGACTAATCAAGCATTCTTGTTAAAAGAAAAAATGATGAAGCAAGCTGTGGATGTTAGCTCGCTTGTGTTCCGTTAATGTTTTAAGCCTAGTAAAAAACGATGTCGAAATTCGGCATCGTTTTTTTTTATGGAAAACCCAAAGAGTCAATTTCCCGTAAGCACTAGTGTTTAGATGTTGGCAAAAAAGAAGACAAGATTTGTCATAGTCCAATGATTGATAAGGCAAAATAACCTTCGTATCTATTGAGATTGTCTGGAGGTTTGTTATGAAGAAACGTCAGTTTTTGGCTGCTTGCAGTTTAGCGCTTGCTTTGGGTTCGATTTCTCCGAGTTTTGCAGCAGATCAATTTCCTAGTCGTGAAGTGAAGTTGATTATTCCGTTTGCACCGGGTGGCGCGACGGACGTTGTGTTCCGTGTGATTTCTGAAGCAGCAGAGGCTCATCTCGGTAAGTCCATCGTTCCGATGAACATGGGTGGCGCAGGCGGTTCTAAGGGCTCGACGTTTGTGAAGGGGCAAAAGGCTGACGGCTACACGCTTTTGGGCGGTCATGAATTCATGATGACGACCTATTATGGCGGCATGGTTGACTTTGGTTTGGATGCTTTTGAGCCGGTTTGTACGTTGGCTGCAACGCCATTTACCATCACCGCTGGTACGCATACGCCGTTTAAGGGTTATCAAGAGATGATCGACTACGCCAAGAAAAATCCAGGTAAGGTCGTGATCGGTATGACGCCGGCTTCCGTGCAATACGTGCTTTGGTCTGAAGTGGCTCGTACGGCAGGTTTGGATTTCGGTAAAAACTTCCGTGTTGTGATCATTAATGGCTCCGGCCCTCAAGTGAAGGCTCTCTTGGGTAAGCATATCGATATGGTTTCCGGTGATGTTCCGTCCAATATCGAATATGTTAAAGACGGTCGTATGCAATTCTTGGCAGTGTCCAATCCGGAACGTGTTCCGCAGATCGCTAACGTTCCGACGCAAAAGGAATTGGGTTACGACGTGAACTTGGCTGTGACGCGTGCCGTGTTCGCTCCGAAGGGTACGCCAAAAGAAGTGATTGCAAAGATTGCGAAGGCATACGAAATGGCCAGTAAGGATCCCGCAGTGGTCAAGAAGATTGAAGATTTGGGCAACCAAATGCTGTATTTGGATCCGCAACAAACGAAGGAATACTTCGGTAAGCTCGATAAGATTTATAAGAGTGCTTTCGAGCAACAAAAGTAATCGTTGATTGAAAACGAGAGGGGCTAGGTTGCCTTAGCCCCTTTCTTTATCTTTAGAAAAGAAAGGAATGGGTCGTGGAATTTCTTGCTGAATTAGCCTCGCAAGCTTTCTCGTGGAATGTCATGTTCTTGGCGTTCGTCGGTACGCTTGTCGGGATCGTTGCCGCGGCTATCCCGGGGTTTACCATTTTGATGGCCATTGTTTTGGTCTTTCCCTTTACGTTTGCCATGAGTCCGCTTGAAGGTCTCTCGACCTTGATTGGTGTGTATGTCGGTGGTTTTTCTGGCGGACAGATTTCGGGGATTTTGTTAGGCATTCCGGGCACGCCCAGTTCGATTTGTACCGTGTTTGACGGTTATCCGATGGCGAAATCCGGTCGAGCAGGTGAAGCTTTAGGGTTGGGGATTTTTTCCTCCTTTTTCGGTGGCATCATCGGTGGGATCATTATGGTCCTATTCATTAAGCCGGTTTCTGAATTCGGCTTGAAATTTGGTCCTTGGGAACTCTTCGGTCTTATTTTCTTTTCGTTGACATTGATTGCTTCCTTGGGTGGCAAGTCGTTTTTTAAGGGCATGGCTAGCGGTTTCTTAGGCCTGGTGATGTCGATGGTCGGTACCGACAATACCGGTGGTCTCGTTCGCTTTACGTTTGACATGCCTGAGTTGCTCTCCGGCTTTAGTCTGTTGCCTGTGTTGGTCGGTTTGTTTGCTTTGCCAAGTTTGTTGGCTGGGATGCAAACGCCGACGAAATTAACGGCTAAGACCGAATTTCATGAAAATGAAGTTCGCATTCCGTACCGAAAGGTCTTTAAAGATCTTCGCGGTAATTGGTGGAATTTGATTCGTTCGAGTTTGTTCGGCTCTTTTGTGGGTGCATTGCCCGGTGAAGGCGGTTCCGTTGCAAACTTCTTGGCATATGACCAAGCCAAGCGTTATTCGAAGACACCTGAACAATTTGGCAAGGGTTGTCCGGATGGTGTGGTCGCTTCCGAGTCCGGTAATAACGCTTGCGCTGGTGGTGGTTTGATCCCAACCTTGGCACTGGGGATTCCTGGAACGGCATCCGACGCCGTTTTGCTGGGTGTGTTGATGGTTCACTCCATTCCGCCGGGTCCGGCATTGTTTAAAGACAGTGCCATGTTGGTGTATGGTCTTTTCGTCGTTTACTTCGTTGCGCACTTCTTCATGATTGCCATTCAATTGGGGGCTGGTAGTCGCGTATTCTTGCGTCTGACTCAATGCCCGCAATGGGGCATGATTCCGGTCGTGTTGTTGATGTGTGCCATTGGTTGTTTTGCATTGAACAATCAAACGTTTGATATTTGGCTCTTTGTGGCGCTTGGTGTGGTCGGTTTTATCATGGATCGCGCCGGCTATCCCTTGGCTCCGATTGTGATCGGTTTGCTTTTGGGTGGTATGTGTGAAGAGAATTTGCGTCAAGCATTCTCGATTGATAGTGATTGGACCTTGTTCTTTACTCGTCCGATTTCGGCCTTCTTTATGGCTTTGACGGTTTTGTCGATTGCATACTGCGGTTGGCAGTATCAAAAGAGTAAGAAGCAAAATGCTATCGAAGCTCAGCAAGACTCTAAAGAAATGATTACGATCAGTATCAAGTTCTCGGCGGCATTGGTGTTGGTTGCCATCGGTTTTTATTTGGGTTCGTTGGAGTTGCCGGGAGCAAGCCGTTGGGACCCGATCGGTAGTCGTTTGATTCCGCAGATCATGATTGTTGGGCTGGGCTTCTTTGCCTTGGGTTCGCTGATTTTGAGTTGGATGCAATACCGTCAAAAGAGTTCGGATGAGCGAGTGATTCCGTTCTTTATTCGTTATCGTCGTGAAAGCTTTGTTTTCGTATTGCTCTTCTTGTGGGTCTTTGCGATTCCCTATTTGGGTTTCTACACGAGCGCACTATTCTTCTTGATGGCAACGATCTGGTTCTTGAAGGGCGGTCGCGTCAGTTGGGCGATGATGGTGTTGCCTGTGGTGATGTTGAGTTTGATTTATGGTATTTTCGGCATGTTCTTGAAGTTACAGTTGCCGATGGGTTGGTTCATGTAACCGATTGATCATAAGCGAAAACCCCGTTCAATTGAACGGGGTTTTCGTGTTTAGAACCCTAAATTGGTAATGGTTTCAGGGTCGATTAGTTTTCACGCGTAGCGGCAACCAAACCTTGGCGAGCAGCCCAGGTCCAGGGCGTCTTCAACCAATCTTCGATGGTCTTCTTTTGTTCTTCCGTGATGTGACCCATTTCGATAGCCTTGTCAACAACCTTGTTGAAGGCAATCATACGGTGCATCTTCACGCCAGCTTCTTCAAAGAGGGTAGCCGTTTCAG
Organism: Burkholderiaceae bacterium; assembly: GCA_017383055.1. Lineage (GTDB taxonomy): Bacteria > Pseudomonadota > Gammaproteobacteria > Burkholderiales > Burkholderiaceae_F > Aphodousia. The sequence goes on from JAFNZB010000240.1 coordinate 16,266, forward strand.
CCATGTCGAAGTTCGTGATGCTGACGCAGTCCGTGACGATAGCGCCTTGTTCGCGCAACGTCTTGATGGCATCCAAGCAAGACAAGCCCGTGGAGATATGGTCTTCAATGATCAAAACGCGCTTACCCTTGACGCTACCACCTTCGATGCGATGGAGGTTACCGTAGGTCTTGGCGTTTTGGCGAACATAGATCGTCGGACGGAAGAGGCGATAAGCCAACGCAGCGGAGTGCGTCAAGCCACCGGCTTCCACACCGGCGATGATGTCATATTCCAAACCCCACTTTTCAATCAAGGAAGCCATGGTTTCGATCACGTCATGCCATGCGTCCGGATGAGCGATGAGCATACGGTTGTCGATATAAATCGGAGTGACCAAGCCGGAGCGCAAACGCAACGGTTCTTCAGTCAAGAAAGAGACGGCGTTCAAGGAGAGTAAATTTTCCGTCAAAATGTTTTCAGCAAGCATAGAGGGCATTTTCTTATTCTCCTATTAAAGCGCAACGTACGGTTCCAAGCCCAAAGCCATACGGCCGCTCTTCGTAGCAATTTCCACAAGTTCTTCGAATTGGTCATAGCGGCAACCCGTGGCCATCAAGGTCAATTCGTGCCACATATTACCGTCGTTCCACGGCACCATGGCGTCAGCCACGTTGTCCGTACCGATGGCAACGCGAACGCCTGCCGGAACCAATTCATCAACCGGGGTGAGAGAGTTGTGCAACGGGCCGACGAGTTCCGTACGAGCCGTGTCGATCCAAGCTGTCGGGCAAGCAATCATCATCACTTGAGCTTCGCGCATCAATTGATAGAGACGTTGACGATACTTCTTGGAGTGAGCACCGATGGAAATACCGTGAACACCGACGACGCGGCCTTGCATGCCGAATTCAATCGTCTTCAAGCACATTTGTTCGGTTTCGTATTCGCTAGCTTGGTTGAATTGGTCAACGTGAGCATGGACCATCTTGCCTTGTTCTTTGGCCGTGCCCATGATGATGTCCCAAGCTTCTGCGGCCTTGCCGTGGTCGCGTTCGTCACGCTTGGGCAATGCACCGATGATGTCGACGAATTGTGCGCCGATGTCAAACCACTTACGAGCTTCAGGATCGATCACGCCCTTCAACGTTTGGTTGGCAAACTTGATCGTCAATTGATCCTTATAGTGATCGCGAGCCTTCATTGCAGCGATGATGGCGCGGTCTTGGCTTTGCGGGTCGACGTCCAACCACGTACACATGGAGGTCACGCCTTGGTCGATCATGGATTCGAACATCGTCGACAAGCGAGCATAGAAATCTTCAACCGTCGATTCGCGCTTGAGTCGGTCAAGAGCGTCCCACTTTTGTTGGAGCGTGCAATTGCGACGCAAATCCATCACTTCGGGGCTCAACGTGTAAGAACGGTCAGCATGAGCGTGCGTGTTACACCAACCGCCATTGGCTTTGATCATCGGCTCAAGCATGGCGCGGACGGTATTCGGTACTACTTTCATTGTTCTCTTCTCGCAAAAAAATAATGAAACAAAAATCGCAAAAAAACGGCAACCCTAGCAGGATTGCCGTTTAGAAAACACTTCTCCCTACCATGCGTAAATCCGCTTGGTGATGTTGACGTGTAGCAGAGAGAAAAAATTGGTACACAGGCGTTCTCTTTTGTGAAAGACTGTCAATATACTAACCGATGAGTCTAACAAATTTGTTTTGCCTCTTGCAATAGAACACCAAGAAAAAACGGTCCGTCTGAAGACGACGGACCGCTTGATTTTGCTAGCTTGGATTAGAACGGAATGTCTTCGTCCAAGTTGTCGATGCCGTCAACGGGAGCGGGCATCGGTTCGGGATTGCGTTGTTGGTAGTTGTTACTCGGGGCCGGGCGACGCGGAGCCGATTCAAAACCACCGCTCGGAGCACTTTCATTGCGTTCGCGAGTCCCCAACATTTGCATCGTTTCTGCGATGATTTCCGTGGAGTAACGATCTTGACCGTCGGCACCTTGCCACTTACGGGTACGCAAACGACCTTCAACGTAGACCGGACGACCCTTGCGGAGGTATTCCGAAGCGATTTCGGCTTGACGACCGAAGAACACAACGCGATGCCATTCCGTTTCTTCTTGGGGTTGACCGTTAGAGTCCTTGTAACGACGGGAGGTTGCTACCGTAATCGTAGTGATAGCGGTACCGCCTTCTGCTGTGTAACGAGTATCGGGATCTCGACCCAAATTGCCAATAATGATGACTTTATTCACCGAAGCCATAACTTCTCTCTTCCAAATAAACACTTGTAAGTAATCAGTGACTTACAACATTCCAATAACACCCACGGCTCCAAAGATCCTAGGCTACTTCACGTCCAGTCGGCGAGCCGACAAATTAAGTTTCTTCCCAAATTTGCAGTATCACCCAAAACGTTCCTGTCAAATTTTGTCTGAAGTCATCGGAAATTTCTACTTTTGCAAGAAAGCTTTTCGATTAAACGCAAATGTTTTTTCCATAGTTACGTTTGGTTTTTATCCGTTCGTGGGATTAAACGAAGTGTCGATAGCCAGTAAGTTCCAAAACCTTCTAAAATAGGAAGATTTTCCTCCTTTTGTTCGTTGGATTGAAGCTATGGATGCCATCCGAATTCGCGGTGCTCGTACTCATAATTTGAAAAATATCGATTTGGATATTCCACGTAATCAATTGGTTGTGGTGACTGGCCTGTCCGGTTCGGGCAAGAGTTCGCTAGCGTTTGATACGTTGTATGCAGAGGGACAACGTCGATATGTTGAAAGCCTTTCGGCTTACGCTCGCCAGTTCTTGGATTTGATGGAAAAGCCCGATGTCGACTTGATCGAGGGGCTGTCTCCAGCCATTGCTATCGAGCAAAAGGCCGTGAGTAACAATCCGCGCTCGACTGTCGGTACGATCACAGAAATCATGGATTATTTGCGACTGCTCTATGCGCGAGTTGGTGTGCCTTATTGTCCAACGCACGAGCAAGCTCTTGAAGCAACCCCTGTTTCGGCAATGGTCGATCGCATTCTTCAAAAGCCCGAGGGTACTCGAATCATGATTCTTGCCCCGGTGATGCGAGAAAAAAAGGCCGATTTCACGCATTTTTTCCAAGACATGCAAACGCAAGGCTATATTCGCTTCCGTGTCGATGGGGAGCTTTTGGATGCGGATTGTTTGCCGGATCTTGAACGAAGTGAACGTCACAATATCGATGTGGTCGTTGACCGTTTGCGTGTGAAAGAGGAGGCTAAACAGCGCATCGCTGAAAGTTTGGAGACGGCTTTGCGTTTGGCTGAGGGGCGTGTGTTGGTCAAAGAAATGGATACGGATGAAGAACTTGCTTTTTCTAGTCACTTCTCCTGTCCGATTTGCGACTACTCCGTGGAAGAGTTGGAGCCGCGAATCTTTTCTTTCAATAATCCCATGGGGGCTTGCCCAGTTTGTAACGGTTTGGGTGAGCAGCACGTTTTTACTGCCGAGAGCATCATTCGCCATCCGGAGTTGTCTTTGAGTTCGGGGGCAATCCATGGCTGGGATCGTCGAAATGCTTATAACTTTGAGCTCATTGCTGCGGTCGCTAAAAGCGAAGGCTTTGATGTGGACGAGCCGTGGGATGAATTGCCTGAAATGGCTCGTCATGTCATTTTGTACGGTTTAGGAGAAAAGGAAATCGAAGTTCCTTATCGTCGAGCTGGTAAGGTGACCATGCAACGTCAAACATTTGAAGGTGTGTTGGCGATTTTGGAACGTCGTTATCAAGACAGTAGTAGCGAAGCGGTCAAAGAAGAAATGAATCGCTATCGTGTTTTGCGTCCTTGCGCCGAGTGTCACGGTTCTCGTCTTAAAGAGGCCGCTCGCCATGTCTATATTGGTGACGGGGAAACGAAAAAGGCAATCTATGAAGTGACGGCGATGTCGTTATCTCATGCACAAGCGTTTTTCCAAAATTTAGTGATCGACGGATCAAAAAAGGATGTTGCTCAAAAGTTATCCACGGAAATCAGTCATCGATTGAAGTTCTTAAATGATGTTGGCTTGGGTTACCTTACGTTGGACCGTCGAGCCGATACGTTGTCCGGTGGTGAAGCTCAACGTATTCGTTTGGCAAGCCAAATTGGATCGGGATTGACGGGGGTGATGTATGTGCTCGATGAGCCCTCGATCGGTTTGCATCAACGCGACAATGATCGTTTGATTGCGACGTTGAAGTATTTGCGAGATCTTGGCAACTCAGTCATTGTGGTCGAACATGACGAGGATACGATTCGAGAGTCCGATTACGTCGTTGATATGGGGCCCCGAGCCGGCAATTTGGGTGGTCGCGTGATGGCGGCCGGTACGCCTGAGGAAATCCAACAAAATCCTCAGTCTTTAACCGGGGCCTATTTGAACGGTTCTCGTCAAATTACGTTTGATAAGACCGATAAAGTGATCGGAGCTGAAAAGCTTCGATTGATTGGCGCTCATGGTCACAATTTGAAGAATGTAACACTGGAAATTCCGGAAGGGGTGGTTACTGTGGTGGCTGGTGTGTCCGGGTCGGGTAAATCGACATTGATTAATGACACGCTTTATCGCATCGCGGCACAAAAACTTTATCGAGCCAGTGCAGAGCCTGAACCTTACGAGGCAATCGAGGGCTTGGATCGTTTCGATAAGGTCATTAATGTGGACCAAAGTCCGATCGGTCGATCGCCTCGGTCGAATCCGGCTACTTATACGGGTATCTTTACGCATATTCGTGAGCTTTTTGCACAAACGCCGACGGCACGTGAGCGCGGTTACGATGTCGGCCGTTTCAGTTTTAATGTTAAGGGTGGTCGATGCGAGGCTTGCCAAGGTGACGGTTTCATTAAGGTCGAGATGAATTTCTTGCCGGATATGTACGTGCCTTGTGAGGTTTGTCATGCACAACGCTATAACCGTGAAACGTTGGAAGTACTTTATAAGGGGCTCAACATTGCGGAAGTGTTGGATTTGACGGTAGAACAAGCTTGTGAGTTCTTTAAAACGCATCCGATTTTGTCACGCAAATTGCAAACGTTAATGGATGTGGGTTTGGGGTATGTGAAATTGGGCCAAAGCGCTTTAACACTCTCCGGTGGTGAGGCTCAACGTATGAAATTGGCCCTGGAATTGTCTAAGCGCGATACCACTCGAACACTTTATATTTTGGATGAGCCGACAACGGGGTTGCATTTTGAAGACGTTCAAATGTTGGTCGATGTGATTCGTAAGTTGCGCGATGCCGGCAATACCATCGTCATTATTGAGCATAACCTCGATGTCATCCGAGCCGCGGATTGGATCGTTGACATGGGGCCTGAAGGTGGTGAGCACGGTGGTGTGATTGTGGCGCAAGGTACGCCCGATGAAATTGCACAAAACAAGGCAAGTGTTACTGGTCCGTATCTGAAAGCGTACATGCAACGTTTGGGCGAGCAAAAAGGGAAGCGCTTGTGAGGGTTTTGATTTTTGGTGCCAACGGTCAAGTAGGAAGTGCGCTTAAAACGCGGTTGCTCCTTGTTGGACACCAGATTCTTGCTTTGGCACGGAGCGATCGCGGCGGCGATATTGTCGATTTTCCTAATGTGGAAGCGGCTATCCAAGCCTTTCAGCCCGATGTAATCGTCAATGCTGCCGCTTTTACGAACGTAGACATGGCAGAAAGTCATCCATCATTGGCCTTCGATGTCAACGAACGGGCCGTTGCAAATTTGGCTCGATGTGCCAAGGCTTACTCCGCTTTATTGATTCACTTCGGAACCGATTTTGTTTTTGATGGAAGTGGTCATGGGACTTGGCAAGAGAACGATGAGCCAAATCCCATCAATGTGTATGGGCAGTCCAAGTTGGCGGGTGAACAGGCAATCCTTCAAAGCGGTTGTCGTCATGTCATTTTGCGAGTCTCTTGGGTTCATGCGGCAAGGCACAAGAATTTCATTACGAGCAGTCTTCAGTGGCTGAAGGCAAACCCCTGTGTGAGGATCGTCAATGATCAATGGGGAGCTCCGACTTCGGCAGTTGATATTGCAAATGCTGTCAAGGCGATCATTGATCGAACGATGAATCGATCTGATTTGGACGGTATTTATCACTTCGCCAATAGCGGTTGTGTAACTCGCTTTGATTGTGTGCGCTTTATTGCGAGTTTGTTGCCAAGCAACGATGGCCAACGGATTGTTCCTGTCGATTCCTCAACGTTTGATTTGCCGGCGCGACGTCCGCTTAATTGTCGATTAGAGACTCAAAAATTCAAGGAAACCTTTGGTTTTGAACCGCGGTCTTGGCAAGAAGGTGTTAAAGAAACTGTGTTGGGGTCAATGTGACAAAAGCCGCGATATTGCGGCTTTTGTTGTTAAGTGATGGTGATTTTTAGCAACTTTGTTGGAACTTCCACGAACTTTCGCACATATCTTGCAAAGTTAATTTGGCTTCCCAACCCAAAAGTTCTTTGGCTAATTTCGGATCAGCCCAGTTGGCGGCCACGTCACCGGGACGACGCTCGACCAATTGATAAGCGATGGGTTTGCCGCAAGCCTTTTCATAAGCTCGGATGATGTCCAAGACGGAATAGCCGATTCCTGTGCCCAAGTTGATGGCAATCCATCCTTGATTATTAGCACTGTAATTGGCTGCGCAAACGTGGCCGTAGGCCAAATCCACGACGTGAATGTAATCGCGAACGCCGGTGCCGTCGGGCGTGTCGTAGTCACTGCCAAACACTTGAACGGCTTGCAGTTGACCATTGGCGACTCGTGCGACATAAGGTAAGAGGTTGTTCGGAATGCCTCGAGGATTCTCGCCGATTAAACCGCTTGCGTGAGCGCCGATCGGATTGAAATAACGCAAGCATACGATTGACCACTCCGGATCGCTCGCAGCCACATCTTGCAAGATTTCTTCAATATGCAACTTCGTGCGTCCGTATGGGTTGGTACTCGAGAGCGGATGATTTTCATCGAGTGGCAAGTATTGCGGGACGCCGTAAACCGTAGCGGATGAAGAGAATATTAACTTTTTAATATTCACAGCTTTCATGGCACGCAAAAGCGTGACAGTGCCGGCCACGTTGTTGTCGAAGTATTCAATCGGCATGGCGCAGGATTCGCCGACGGCTTTGAGGCCGGCAAAATGAACAACAGCCTCGATGCGGTGTTTTTGTAAAACCTCATAGAGACGATCGAAATCGCGGATGTCGCCTTCTTCAAAAACGACTGGTTTGCCGATAATTTTTTCCAATCGTCCCAAAACGGATTCGTCGCTATTGCTGTAGTTATCCAAAATGACGATATCGTGACCGTTTTGGGCCATTTCGACAGCCGTATGAGAACCAATAAAACCGGTTCCGCCGGTTAATAAAATTCGCATGTGAAACTCGCTGTTTTCAAGAAATACAAAGCTTAGACAGTAAAATTCTAGAGAAATATTCAGATAGTTGCCTTTCAATGGACGGTTTTGATTGTGAAGCGATTCTTGTTTGTCTTATTGACGATTGTTTGTGGGGTGCAAGCCGTAGTTCCAGTAGCGGCTAGTGAGCTTGAGCAAATGAAGCGGCCGACGATCGGATTGGTCTTGTCGGGTGGTGGCGCTCGTGGTTTTGCGCATGTTGGTGTGATTAAGGTTTTGGAAGAATTGGGGATTCCCGTTGATATCGTGGTCGGTACGAGCATGGGGTCAATGGTTGGGGGTGGCTACGCATCAGGGATGACTCCCTCTCAGATGCAAGACATTATTTTGGGAGTCGATTGGGATGAAATGTTTGCGTTACGACCTGATCGTAACGAGCTTAACTGGCGGCAACGTAACGACGATTACAAAAATCTTTTTATTGGTGAAATTGGGATAACTTCCCAAGGACCAAAGATGCCCTCATCTTTGGTGCCGGCACAGCATTTGGGCGAATTTTTAAGTCGTATTACCGAACACGTGTCCGATGTACATGATTTATCCCAATTGGCTGTGCCTTTCGCAGCGATAGCGACGGATTTGGCTGACGGATCAACCGTTGTCATGCAACAAAACACTTCGTTGGCTACGGCGATGCGAGCATCCATGTCGATTCCCGGGGCCTTTGCGCCATTGCAATACCAAGGCAGAAGTTTGGTCGACGGTGGTTTGGCACAGAATTTACCCGTTGAAACGGCGAAAGCTTTAGGTGCCGATATCGTGATTGCGGTCAATGTCGGTACGCCTTTGGCAAAACCTGAAAGTTTCAATAGTGTCGTGAGTGTCATGGCTCAAATGGTTGGGATTTTGACCGAACGAAACGTCGACAGATCCAAGAGCCGATTGAGTCAGGCAGACATATTGATTACACCGGATTTGGGGGCTCTGACAGCGGCCGATTTTAAGTCGGCCAAGGCCATCATCGATGCCGGGGAAAAGTCGGCTTGGGACTATGCTTCGAAACTTAAACGATTGAGTGTTAGTCGCCGCGAGTTCGAACGTTGGAATTTGGCGCGTACGCTTTCTAGTAAGCCGCCGATGCCGCAACGATTAGCTGAGGTTCGGGTCGAAGGGTTAAAGGTTGTAAATCCCGAGGTGGTAGAAAAAGCCGCGGATTTGCAGCAAGGGCAATGGTTGACCCAAGAGGCGGCGGCCCAAGCTTCGGGTCGTATTTGGGCGTTGGATAACTTTACGACCGTGCCGTATGAGATGGAACCCGGACCCGATGGAACTCAGGTTTTAGTCTTCCGTCCTCAAGAAAAGCCGTGGGGCTATAACACGATTCGAATCGGCGGGAAACTCTCGACTGATTTTCAAGATGATCATTCGTTCCAAGTCGTCATGAACCATACGATGCAGTGGCTTAATCGTTGGGGCGGTGAGTGGCGAAACGATCTTCGTATTGGCAAGGACGGTTATTTATCGACTTCGTTTTATCAACCGTTAGGAGCAGGGAGCGCTCTTTTCATTCAACCTGAAATTAGTTATGAAAGTCAGGATTATGAGTGGTATCGAGGGCGGGATTATCCGGATTCTCATATTCGCAATCGTATCTTTGAGTCGCAGGTTGCCGTAGGGTTAGAGTTGGGTAATTACGGTTTGATTCGTGGCAGTCTCGGTTGGGCAGCTATCAAGTCGGAGCCAACCGAAGGAATTCAATTGATCGAGGATGACTTAAGCATACGTTCGGGATTTGCTAAGGTTTCTTTAGAGTTGGATACGCTCGATCACGTGGCCTTCCCGAAGAGCGGATTTGCATTACACGCTCAAGGTATCCATTTTTTAGAAACTTTCAGTGGGCAGAGCGAGGCTACGGATTATGCAATCGATGCCATGCTCCCAATCCATTGGGGCAATGAGTTTGTAACGATTATCTCTGCTAAGGCGGGTCAATCGTCTATTCCGGGGCGCTATGCCTTAGGGGGGCTTTTTAATTTTTCGGGTTCTGCTTATGGACGATATTCAGGCTCCGAAATGGTGTTAGGTCGTCTCATCGGTTATAAGCGCTTGCCGACGAAGGGTTACTTCGGTTTCCCGATTTATGTAGGTGGGAGTTTTGAAATGGGACGTCTTGAGGAGCGAAGCGGTTTGAATTTCTCTCACGACTCGCCTGATGTTGGTCGTTGGATCAAGTCAGGTAGCGTATTTGTCGCCGCAAATTCGCTTTTTGGCCCAGTTTATTTAGCTCTTGGGCATAACAGTCGGGACGATACGGCCATTTATTTCTATTGGGGCGTGCCTTATTAATAGGAAAATTTTGATCAATCGCTCGATGAGTGACGATTGGTTTTTAGTCGAAAATTGGCGGGAATAAAGAAGAATTTCTAAGAAATTCAATGGGTAAGAATTGTTTGTTAAAAGAGATCTTAATTGGTCGACAAATGTGGTGAATTTGTTCTCAATTTTTGAGGTGAGCAATATTCCCTAATTTTTTGATTCATTAGGAAAAATTCTGATTGTCTGTTTAAAAAAAAGTCCCATAATTAGGGGGTGATGATGCGCCTTAACGGGCGCGAAAAGAAATAAATATTGACCACTGGGAGATCACATCATGGGTTTTAAACATCTTCTCGTTGCTGCCGCTGCTGTTGCTACGATGGCTACTGGTGCCGCCTCTGCTGCTCAAGTTGAGTACACGGTTGGTACGGGTGCAACGTATCGTCCGTTCGAATTCCAAACGCCGAGCAAGGAAATCGTTGGTTTCGACATCGATTTGATGAAGGAAATCGCTAAGGCTCAAGGTTTCAAGGTTCAATTCATCAACACCCTTTGGGGCGTTATTTTTGAATCCGTTAAGAACGGTGACCGTGACATCATCATGAGCGGTATTACGATTACGCCGCAACGCCAAGAAAACGTTGATTTCTCTTATCCGTACTTTGCTGCTCACCAATTGATCTTGACGCAAAAGAACGTGCATGTGAAGTCCGTGGCAGACTTGAAGGGTAAGAACGTTGCTGTGGTGGCTAACTCCGCCGGTGACATCGCTGCTTCCAAGGTCTTTGGTAAGGCATCCAAGCACATCAAGCGCTTTGACAACACGCCGTTGGCTCTTGAAGAACTTTCCGCAGGTGGTGTTGATGCCGCTATCGGTGACGTCGGTGTGTTCGCTTACTACGCTTTGCAAAATCCGGAAAAGCAATTCAACATGGCACGTGACCCGAGCTTCGAAGATCAATACTTCGGTATCGCTGTTCGCAAGGGTAACACGAAGGTCTTGAATGAAATCAATGAAGGCTTGAAGAAGGTTATCGCTTCCGGTGCATATGCCAAGGTCTACGCTAAGTGGTTCGGTGAAAAGGCTCCGGTTCCTGTCTTGCCGATCAAGTAAGTAAAGACGCTTAAATAATAACGATAGAACCCCGAATATAGGCGAAATTTGCCAATCGGGGTTCTTTTGTGTTTATAGAGTTTATATAATACTACGATATCTCTTTTTGTCTTGTTTGTTGGGGGACTCCGAAATGGGCGGACTTCGCTTAGATGTATTAGCGGAATATTGGCCATTATTCGTTGAAGGCGCCACGATGACGATCCAGTTGACGATCGGTTGTGTTGTCTGTGGCGTGATGTTAGGCATGTTGTTGGGTATGGCTCGTATGGCTTCGGCTCGTCATGAGCCGTGGAAGACGATTCTTCACTATGGCGTTCGTTGGCCGGTGACGATTTGGGTGAGCTTTTTCCGTGGTACCCCGCTTTTCGTTCAGATTTTCTTGATGTACTTTGCCGTGTTGCCGGTGTTTATTCACCCGGTTGACGGCTTGCTCATCGACGGTCAGTTGGCTCGTGAATTGCGTACGAATCATGGTGCATTTATGGCCGGTTTCTTTGCCATCACGCTCAACGCCGGTGCATACATGTCTGAAGTGTTCCGTGCTGGTATCCAATCCCTCGATAAGGGTCAAGATGAAGCTGCTCGTTCCGTTGGGATGACGTATTGGCAAAGCATGCGTCATATCATCATGCCGCAAGCTTTCCGTCGTATGTTGCCGGCATTGGGTAACAACGCAATCGCTATTTTGAAGGACTCCTCCTTGGTGTCCGCAATCGGTATGACCGAGTTGGCTTACGCTGCACGTACGGTCGCCGGTGCTTCTGCCCGTTATTGGGAACCGTACTTGACGATTTCCGTGATGTATTGGGTCATGACCTTGGCCTTGGCTTATGGTATTAGCCGTCTTGAAAAGCGTCTTGGTAAGGGGGATTGATCATCATGAGCGAAGTAATGATTTCGATTCGCAATTTGCAAAAACATTACGGCGATTTGGTCGTTCTCAAGGGCATCGATTTGGATGTGCGTCGTGGTGAGAAGGTCGTTGTTTTGGGCCCGTCCGGTTCCGGTAAGTCCACGATGTTGCGTTGTGTGAATGCGTTGGAAGATGCCGATGGCGGTACGATTACAATCGATGGCGTGGAAATCACCGATCGTAAGACCAACATTAATAAGGTGCGTGAGCACTTGGGGATGGTCTTCCAACGTTTCAATCTTTGGCCGCACAAGACCGTTCTTGAAAACGTGATGTTGGGTCAAATGGTTGTGAGCGGTAAGAGCGAAGCAGAAGCCCGCAAGCGCGCGATGGAAACGTTGACGCGTGTGGGTTTGGCTGACAAGGCCGATCAATATCCAGTTCGTTTGTCCGGTGGTCAACAACAACGTGTCGGTATTGCTCGTGCGTTGGCAATGGATCCGAAGGCCATTTTGTTTGACGAACCGACATCTGCTTTGGACCCGGAATTGGTTGGCGAAGTGCTTGCCGTTATGAAGAGCTTGGCTGATGAAGGCATGACGATGATCGTGGTGACTCACGAAATCGGCTTCGCTAAGGAAGTGGCAGATCGTGTGATCTTCATGGACGGCGGTGTGATCGTTGAACAAGGTTGTCCGAATGACGTTTTGGTCAATCCGAAGGAAGAGCGTACGCGTGCTTTCTTGAAGCGTGTGCTTTAACTAAAGAGCGGTTCATAAAATTGAGGCAGATTCGTTTGAATCTGCCTTAATTTTTTATTCTTTGTTTCAGAATTGGGCGAGCAAGAGACGGTTATGTCAAAATGCATTAGCGTAGAGAAGAGGTTTTTATGAGTCAGTTTGTTTCCTATAAAAATCATTTTTTGATTGCGGCGCCCAATATGAAAGATCCGACTTTTGCTGGGGCTGTGATTTACTTGTGTGAGCACACGGAAAAGGGGGCAATGGGCGTGATGATCAACCGCTCATTGAATCTCACGATTGCATCGTTATTACAGCGACTGAATATCAAGGTTACTAATGAGGATACGGAAGCAGCTTGGTTATTTGATGGTGGTCCGGTACAAACCGAACGCGGCTTTGTGTTGCATCGCCCAAAGCATTTTTACCATTCAACGTTGATGATCACTAATAACGTCATGCTTTCGACTTCGAAAGATGTTTTAGATGCAATTGGATGTGGCGAGAATCATCCGAAGGATTATTTGATTAGTTTAGGTTATTCGGGGTGGAGCGCTGGTCAGCTGGAAAGTGAGTTAGCAGTGACTGGATGGTTGATCGCTCCGGCTGATGAGTCAATTATTTTTGATACCCCCGTTGAGGAGCGTTATCGTAAGGCGTTGGCGATTTTGGGGTTGGAGTCAACCTCGTTGGAAAATTGGATTTCTGAAGAAGGACATGCTTGAAATGGATGAAGTGGTTGTTGCATTTGATTTTGGTGAAAAGCGAATCGGGGTGGCGGTTGGCAATACGTTGATTAAGAGTGCCAATCCTCATTGCATCATTCGTTCCGAACGAAAAGATCTTCGTTGGCAAGGTGTCGAGAAGGTTATTCGTGAATGGCAACCGACACGTTTGGTCGTAGGTCGTCCCTGCCATCCCGATGGCACGCCCCACGAAATGACCCAACGTGCCGAACGTTTTTCCCGTCAGTTGGAAGGCCGCTTCCATTTGCCGGTCGAGTTGATCGATGAACGTTATTCTTCAGCAGTGGTCGATAGTGACGCCGAGTTTATCGATGATGAGGCCGCTGCCGTGATTCTTCAACACTGGATGAATGAAAAAGTGGGTGCCTGATGAAAATGCTTCGAGGCGCTATTCGCTTTGCTGCCGCCATGGTTTTTGTCGTGGCTTGCATTTTGATGGTGTTGTTTTATTTGCAATGGGTGAAGCCAGAAAAGAAAATTGGTTTTTTGCGCACCTGGTGTCGCGCTTTGTTGTGTATTGTGGGAATCGATTTGAAAATCGAGGGGAAGGTTTACGATCAGCACTGCTTAATCGTTGCCAACCATGTTTCCTTCATGGATATCTTTGGATTGAATGTGGTTAAACCGGGGCGCTTCATTGCAAAAAGTGAGATAGCGAATTGGCCGATTTTCGGTCAAATCGCCAAGGGTGTGGATACGCTCTTTATCGAACGTAAAAACCGCCGCTCTATTTTGACGGTCAATCAACAAATCAGTGATGCTTTATCACGTAAGCAAACGATTATGTTGTTTCCCGAGGGGCGAACGAGTGCCGGTACGACGTTATTGCCCTTACGCTCAAATTTGATGGAGCCAGCGGTGATGTCCGCAACGCCCATTCAGCCGATCGTTTTACTTTATCGGGAACACGGATTGCCGACAACGAAAGCCTCTTACACGGACATTTCACTGTTTGCTTGTTTGTGGAACATCGTTTCCAGTGACGGATTGACCTTGACAATCAAAGTGTTGCCCTTGATTGATCCGACGGGAAAAGATCGACGAGAAGTCGCCGCCGAGGCCTCGGCGATGATGAGCGAGGCCATGGGCGTGGTCGATCCGATGCAAGCGATGAATCTGCTTAATTAGCAAGCAAGCGGATCGAGGTACTGAGGGGATTTGACGGAAATGATTTTTCGGCTTGGAAATTCCATAGCCGTCAATGCCCCACCCCAAAGGCAACCAGTATCGATACAAATGACATTGGGTTGATGGACTAAGCCTAAGGTGGACCAATGGCCGAAAACGATCGTATCGTTTTGAGTCTTTCGACAAGGCACTTCAAACCAAGGCATAAAACCGGGAGGGATCTTATCGATCCCTTCTTTCATTTTGAACTCGGGAATGCCGTTTTCATCGACCATACGGATGCGAGTAAAACCATTCAAAATGGCGCGCATACGAGCAGGATTTTCGAGATTGTCATCCCACTGATCTTTCCCGTACATTTCCTTCAAATACTTTTTCCAGCCTTTATTGCGAAGGTGTGTTTGTACTTCTTCGGCAAGCGCTTTGGCTTGATCTAACGTCCAAGCCGGATTAATGGCACCGTGTACGAACGTGTATTCGTTCCATTGCAAAAGTAAGTACTGTTTTCGAAGCCAATTGATGATTTCTTTGGCATCGGGCTCGTCCAAAATGCACTGCATTGTATCGAGTCGGTGTTGTTTACCGTGTCCGGCTGCTGTCGCCAATAGACTCATTTCGTGATTGCCGAGAATCAGGCGTGCGCGCGAACCGAGACTCTTCACAAAACGAATCGTCTCAAGGGATTTGGGGCCGCGATTGACAATGTCTCCTAAAAAAATGATAGGAATCTCGGGGTCGAGTCTGTCGAAAAGCTCTACTAAAGTGTCGTAACAGCCGTGAATGTCGCCGATGGCGTAAATTTTTTCGGTATGCATGTCGCTAATCCTAATGCCAAACGTATCGCCATGCAACGGAATCTCGCTATACTTATCGAATCCGTTTGATACGATTTTTCAGGAAAAGTCATGAAAGAAGTTCGTAAAGTCGTTTTTCCCGTAGCAGGTCTTGGTACGCGCTTTTTGCCTGCGACGAAGGCCATGCCCAAGGAAATGTTGCCCATTGTTGATAAGCCTTTGATTCAATATGCTGTTGAAGAGGCTTATGCAGCAGGCATCACCGACATGATCTTTATTACCGGTCGCTATAAGCGAGCCATCGAAGACCATTTTGACAAAGCTCCGATGTTGGAAAAAGAGTTGATCGAGAAAAACAAGCTTGAGCTTTTGGAAACGGTCCGCTCAATTGCTCCGATGAATGTGACCTTTGTCTATATTCGTCAAGCTGAGCCCTTGGGTTTGGGTCATGCGGTGCTCTGTGCTCGTCCGGTGGTGGGTGACGAGCCTTTTGCTGTGATGTTGGCCGACGACTTGATCGATGCACAACAGTCCGCAATCGGCCAATTGATTGAAGTTCGTCGTCAAAATGGTGGTGGCAACGTTTTGGCCGTTCAAGATGTGCCTTTGGCCGATACGAAGAAGTACGGCATCGTGGGTGTGGATGATAAGACCGCCAAGTCCAGTATCGTGCGTTCCATGGTTGAAAAGCCTGAGCCTGAAGTAGCACCCTCGACGATGGCTGTGATCGGCCGTTATGTGCTTGAACCGGAAATTTTTAAGCAATTGGAAAAGGTACAAAAGGGTGTTGGCGGTGAGATTCAATTGACCGATGCCATCGCTTCTCAATTGGATGAAGGTCGTACATGGGCACACCGTTTTGACGGTATTCGCTACGATTGCGGCTCCAAGCAAGGCTTTTTGGATGCAACGATTCGATTCGCTCGTAAATTGGGTTATAGCATCGACGGCTAATCCAAAAACGAATCGCTGAAAATGAACAAGACGAATATTGGTAAAACATCCTATATTCGTCTTTTTTGTTTGTAACAAAAGGGCAAAGTCCTGATGAGGGTTAACCCTCTTTACGGTTCGTAAACATAGCCTAGCGTAAAATCCCATCGGTTGAGTTCAATTAAGTCGAAGGGACGATTGTGTGCTTTTGATTTGATTAAAAATGGTTTGATAGTGTGCAGGGTCGCTTTTTGAGGTATCCCAAGCTGGAAACTTCAGAGTGGCACTCTGGTTGTATTAAGGAGAACGACGATGGCTCAAGCGCCTGAATTTAAGTACGCACCGATGTTTCAATTCGGTGAAGACAAGACCGAATACTACTTGTTGACCAAGGAACACGTTTCCGTTAGCGAATTCGAAGGTAAGCCGATCCTCAAGGTTGAACCCGAAGCTTTGACGAAGTTGATTAATCAAGCTTTCAACGATGCTAACTTCATGTTGCGCCGCGAACACAATGAACGAGTTGCCGCTATCTTGAAGGATCCGGAAGCATCCGACAACGACAAGTACGTTGCTTTGACGATGTTGCGTAACGCTGAAATCTCCGCCAAGGGTATTTTGCCGATCTGCCAAGACACGGGTACGGCTATTGTTCACGGTGAAAAGGGCCAACAAGTTTGGACCGACTTCTCCGACGAAGAAGCCATCAGCCGCGGCGTTTACAACACCTACACGGAAAAGGCATTGCGTTATTCTCAAAACGCTCCGTTGACGATGTACAAGGAAGTCAACACGAAGTGCAATCTTCCGGCTCAAATCGACATCGAAGCAACGCACGGTGATGAATACAAGTTCCTTTGCGTTGTGAAGGGCGGTGGTTCTGCCAACAAGTCCATGCTCTATCAAATGACGAAGGCAGTTTTGAATCCGACAGCCTTGGTTCCGTTCCTCCTTGATAAGATCAAAGGTTTCGGTACGGCAGCTTGCCCCCCGTATCACATCGCTATCGTGATCGGTGGTACGTCTGCAGAAAAGACGATGTTGACGGTGAAGTTGGCTTCTGCCAAGTTCTATGACAGCCTTCCGACGACGGGTGACGAAACGGGTCGTGCATTCCGTGACATCGAACTCGAAAACGAATTGCTCGAAGCCGCTAATAACACGGGTCTCGGCGCACAATTCGGTGGTAAGTACATGGCTCACGACATTCGTGTTGTGCGCTTGCCCCGTCACGGCGCTAGCTGCCCGATCGGTATCGGTGTGAGCTGCTCTGCAGACCGTAACATCAAGTGTAAGATCAACAAGGATGGTTTGTGGGTTGAAAAACTTGACACGCATCCGGCTGATTTGATTCCGGAAGAATTCCGTAAGGAAGGCGAAGGTCAAACGATCAAGATCGATTTGAACCAACCGATGGATCAAATTCGTGCAGAACTCTCCAAGTATCCGGTTTCCACGCGCGTTTCCATGTCCGGTACGATCATTGTTGGTCGCGACATCGCTCACGCTCGTATCAAGGAACGCCTCGATGCCGGTCAAGGTTTGCCTGACTACATCAAGAACCATCCGATTCTCTATGCAGGTCCTGCTAAGACGCCGGAAGGTTATGCTTGCGGTTCTATGGGCCCGACGACGGCCGCTCGTATGGACCCGTATGCCGATCCGTTCATGGAAGCCGGTGGTTCCTTCGTGATGATCGCTAAGGGTAACCGCGGTAAGGTGGTGACGGACGCTTGCCACAAGTGGGGTGGTTTCTATCTCGGTACGATCGGTGGCGTGGCTGCTGCATTGTCTGAAGCATCCATCAAGAGCATCGAATGCGTCGAATATCCGGAACTCGGTATGGAAGCCGTTTATAAGATCGAAGTGGAAGACTTCCCGTGCTTCATCCTCGTTGATGACAAGGGTAACGACTTCTTCACGCAAATTAAGCCGCGCATCGTTTGTAAGTGCGAAGCTAAGTAAGTCGATCTAGACTCGCTTCCCCTGCGCAGGCGGCTGGACCTTGGCAAGAGGTGGTGGCGTTAGCCAAAGAGCTCAA
>JAFNZB010000241.1 GCA_017383055.1 Burkholderiaceae bacterium
GTTGCATATCATCACAATCCCACAAAAATACGCCTCAATCTTAACGGAAAGCGCGAAGCGATGCGACCACGCCCACCAAGAGCATCACCATCCCGATCGTCATCGACCAAGTCGGCCACTCTTCTCGCCAAACATGAGCATAGATCACCGAAAAGATCGTCTCAAACACGATCAATTGACCACCCAGTGCCGGTGGCAATTTTTGACTCATCGCATTCCAAAGTGCGCCGGCCAACCACGAACAAGCAACGCCCGCCATGAGCATCACCCAGATCATTCGTACGGGCGTCTCGCCCAATAAGCCGACTTCAGCAGGCAATAATGCATTGGCTGCCACAAAGTACGAAATCGTACTCACGGGTAGGACCATCAGACCTTGAGCCGTGATCCACGCTTGCGGACTCACGTCACGATGAGCCAAAAGCCAATCGGCATTGCGAATCGGATACCACGTCCAAAGCAGCAGTCCAGCCACACCGGCAACGATACCTAGCGCAAACGTTTCTGCCGGCGTCGATTGCTCATAGACGTAGTATTGGAATTCGGTCCAATTGGCCACGATCATGCCTAAAAACAATACCGAAAGCGGTGGCAAAAGACGCTTCCAAGCTAAGCCCTGACCTTGGCGTTTGGCGCGGGCATTGGCAATGATTGCCACCAAGACCGGGATCCATGCCATCATCATGCCTGCTAACGGCGGACCTGAAAAAGAAACACAAGTCGATAAACACCAGTAATAGACCAGGTGTCCGAAAATGACCAATCGAAGCGCCGAGAACCAATCTTGACGAGTCAACTTTTTAAGCGTCGTCCACTGAAACGGCGCGATCACAACACACACCAAACCGTAGACGAAAAAACGCCCGCAAGCAATCAACACCGGATCGTATTGCGGCAACATCAACGGAACCAAATAGATGAGGCCCCAAATCGCACAGGCGGCAACGCCTAAAGAAAAACCGTATAGCACTGAAAAATAAATTCTGAAAGAGAGAGGAGATTGTACCGCTCCATACGAAAATATCCCGCCAAATCACTTTGGCGGGATATCGTTTGAAAACATTACCGATTACGGTTGCTTGTCCTCAGGCTTTGTTTCATCAGTCGGCTTTTCAGCTTCGTGAGCGGCTGCCTTTGCTTCCATTTCTTGAACTTCCGGAGCCGAATCGACCAAGGTTTCGGTCTTCTTCGGCTTCAAGGGTTCAGTCGTCTTCACGGAAGCGCCTTCCTTCGGCGGACGAACGTCCATGCCCGTCATGATGTCGGCGATTTGATCGGCATCGATGGATTCCCACTTCATCAAGCATTCGACCATCAATTCGACCTTGTCACGATTGTCTTCCAACAACTTCGTGGCACGAGCATATTGTTCTTCCAACATGCGACGAATCTCAGCATCGACCTTTTGCATCGTCACTTCGGAGACGTGCGTGGTACGCGTCACGGCGCGACCCAAGAACACTTCACCTTCGTTTTCACCGTAGACCATCACGCCCAACGCTTCGCTCATACCGTAGCGCATCACCATGTCGCGAGCCATTTGCGTCGCACGTTCAAAGTCGTTGGAAGCGCCCGTCGTCTTTTGACCCAAGAACACTTCTTCGGCTACACGACCGGCAAAGAGAATAGCCAAACGAGACTTCATGTAGACGTCATCGTAGTTGAAGCGATCCTTTTCCGGCAATTGCATCGTGACACCCAATGCACGACCGCGCGGAACGATCGTCACCTTGTGCACGGGGTCGCTCTTGGGAAGCAACCAAGCCACAACAGCGTGACCGGCTTCGTGATAAGCCGTCGTTTTCTTTTCGTCGTCGCTCATGACCATGCTGCGACGTTCGCTACCCATGAGGATCTTGTCCTTGGCTTGTTCGAAGTCGACCATTTCGACCGTCTTGGCATCGCGACGAGCAGCGAACAAAGCTGCTTCGTTGACGAGGTTGGCCAAATCAGCACCGCTCATACCCGGCGTACCGCGAGCGATCACGGCTGCATCGACGTCACGACCCACCGGAACCTTCTTGATGTGAACATTCAAGATTTGTTCACGACCGCGCACGTCAGGCAACGGCACCACGACTTGACGGTCGAAACGACCCGGACGCAAAAGTGCGGGGTCCAACACGTCCGGACGGTTCGTTGCTGCGATCACGATCACGTTCGTACCCGTTTCAAAGCCGTCCATTTCGACGAGCATTTGGTTCAAGGTTTGTTCGCGTTCGTCGTTGCCGCCACCAAGACCGGCACCGCGTTGACGACCGACGGCGTCGATTTCGTCAATGAAGATGATGCAAGGCGAATTCTTCTTGGCATTTTCAAACATGTCGCGAACACGAGCGGCACCCACGCCCACGAACATTTCCACGAAGTCAGAGCCGGAGATGGAGAAGAACGGCACCTTGGCTTCGCCGGCGATGGCCTTTGCCAAAAGCGTCTTACCCGTACCCGGGCTACCCACCAAAAGGATACCGCGCGGGATACGACCGCCCAAGCGTTGGAACTTGGAAGGATCGCGCAAGAAGTCCACCACTTCTTGGACTTCTTCCTTGGCTTCGTCGCAACCGGCAACGTCCTTGAACAAAATCTTGTTGTTATTTTGGTCAAGCATGCGAGCCTTGCTCTTACCGAAACTAAAGGCACCGCCCTTACCGCCGCCGTTCATTTGGCGCATGAAGAAGATCCAAACGCCAATCAAGAGCAACATCGGGAACCAAGACACCAAGAGCGTCATCCAGAACGGCTCTTGCTCTTCAGGAGCACCATAGACTTGGACGCCGGACTTACGGAGGTCTTCGACCATCCACAAGTCACCCGGCGACGTGATGACGTACTTTTGGCCCGTCACAGGCGTGACCGTGATCTCGCGACCCTTCACATCAACGCGCGTGACCTTACCGGCCTTGGCATCTTCCATGAACTGCGTGTAGCTCGTGGTGGCCGTGTTCGTCGTCGGTTCAGAATCGAAGTGATTGAACAACGTGAAGAACACCAAAGCCAACACCAACCAGATACCGATTTTGTTAAATGCGTTCTTATTCAATTTCAGGCTCCTTCGCCCATTTCGCTTTTTCGTTATTTTTTGTCATTTTTGGGTACGACCGCACCCTTTTCGTAACGAGCTAAGAATACAGACAAAGCCCCGCACGTGGGGGCTTTTGTCATCGACTTTTACAGATTTATTTCTTCTTCAAGTTACGAGCGACCAAATAGACTTCGGCCGAAGAGTCGCGGCTGGCCTCGGGCTTGCGCGTCAATACCTTTTGGAAGTTCTTCTTCAATGCTTCCACGTATTGAGAGAAACCGCTACCTTGGAAAACCTTGGTCACAAAAACGCCGTTGGGCTTTAAGTGATCCAAGCAAAATTCCAAAGCCAATTCGTTCAAAAGCAAGCAACGAGCAGCATCGGCAGCAGGAATGCCCGAGAGGTTCGGTGCCATGTCGGACAAAACCACGTCGACCTTTTCACCATCCAAGATCTCGGCCAACTTGTCAGCCACCTCTTGTTCACGGAAGTCACCTTGCAAGAACGTCACACCGTCGATGGGGTCCATCGGCAAAATGTCCATGGCGATGATCTTACCGTTGACTTCGCCGTCCTTCTTGGACATCTTTTCACGAACGACTTGCGTCCAGCTACCCGGTGCAGCACCGAGTTCCACCACGGTATAACCGGGCTTCAACAATTTTTCTTTATCGTTCAATTCAATCAACTTGTAGACCGAACGAGCACGATAACCTTCGGCGCGAGAGCGCTTCACGAAGGGGTCGTTGATGTGGCGTTCGATCCAAGCGCGATTGGATTTTAATTTCTTAGTTGCTACAGGCATCGTTTTTCAATACAATAAGTTTCTTTTTTCAAAACCGACAGTTACAAGAACTATGGCTGAAATTGTACTCGATCGCGACGCTCGCCTCGAGCTTCGCTCTCAAGCACATCATTTGGATCCGGTGGTCCTCTTGGGTGCCAACGGCCTTACTGAAGCCGTTATCAAGGAAGTCGACCGTGCGCTCGACGCTCACGAACTCATCAAGATCCGCGTGCCGGGTGACGACCGCGAAGAACGTGATGAAATGTTCCTCGAACTCGCAGAAAAGCTTTCTGCCGCACGTGTCCAAGAAATCGGTAAGCTTCTCGTTTTGTGGCGCCCGAATCCGGAAAAGCGCAAGGCAGAACAAGAAAAGGCTCGTCGTCGTGCCATGGCTGAAGCCAAGCGCCCGACGCGTGGCGGTCCTACCGCTCACCGTAAGACCCGCGCTCGTGCACCGGGTCGTCAAACCAAAAAATCTTTCGGTACGAAGTAACGTCCCAAAAGATTTCTTAAAAAGGTTTCAAAAAGCTCTCGAATTTTCGAGAGCTTTTTTCGTTTCTGAAGCGTCGAATCAGATGTATTGGACGCTCAAAATATCGTAGTAACGGTCACCGGCCGGCGCATGCACCGTGACTTCGTCACCTTCAAATTTACCGATCAAAGCGCGAGCGATCGGGCTGGAGATGGAGACCAAATTGCGTTTGATGTCGCCTTCGTCGTCGCCGACGATTTGATAAGAAACGACATTGCCCGTGTCTTGATCTTCCAGTTCGACCGTTGCACCGAACACCACGCGACCACCCGCGTCGAGTTCCTTCGGATCGATCACTTGCAAAGAAGAAAGCTTGCCTTCCAATTCAGCGATACGACCTTCGATATGACCTTGGAGTTCTTTGGCGGCATCGTATTCGGCGTTTTCGGACAAATCGCCCTTTTCGCGAGCTTCCTTGATCGCTTGCACGACAGCAGGACGATCGACGCTCTTTAAACGCTTCAATTCAGCCTTCAATAATTCAGCACCACGAACCGTAATAGGAATAGCCATGATAAATCGTTGAAAAAGTAAGTAATCGAAAGAAAAGCCCGAGCGACTTTCGCATTCGCTCAGGCATGCTATTTTTGTTGAGCCGTATTGTACTGTTTTTTAGTAATTTTTTCTCTAAAAAACAAACAATTGCAAATCTTATTGATTGGCGTAATTTTCAGGTGCCAAACGACGTTCCACCAATTCGATCATGATATGGATCGCCTTGATGTGAAGCTCTTGCACGCGGTCGGCGTAAGCAGAACCCGACGGCGTCACGATGGCGATGTCGGCCATCTCTGCCAAAGGCGTACCAGCTCGACCGGTCATGCCAACCACCTTCATGCCGTTGGCCTTGGCGGCTTCAACGGCCTTGATCACGTTCTTACTCGTACCGGACGTGGTGATCGCAAGCAACACGTCGCCTTCTCGACCCACGGCTTGGGTATAACGAGCAAACACTTCATCGTAACCGTAATCGTTACCGACGCAACTCATGTGAGACGGATCGGAAATGGCGATCGCCGCAAAACCGGGACGATTCAAACGATAGCGACCCGTCATTTCTTCGGCAAAGTGCATCGCATCGCAAAGCGAACCACCGTTACCGCAAGATAAGATCTTGCCACCGGCAGCAATCGTATCGGCCATCAATTGACCGGCCGCATCGATTGCGCTCAATGCTTCTTCATTGGCTAAAAGGGCATTCAATGCTTTTTGAGCATCCAACAAAGCCACTTTGACGTCCGTCACTGCCATTTTTCAATCCTTTTGCAATGGTTAACTAAAGAATTATATCAAGCACTACGCTAACGAACGGTAATCGGTCATTTCTTTTTCACTCTCAAAGTTAAAGTATTCCTTTAAATGACATTTCAAAATTTACTCTCGCTTCCGTTTTCGTTATAAACAACATGTTTCAAGAATTTCGAATACAAAAAAGCTTCCATGGCCTAAACCAGGAAGCTTGTTTTGGGAATCGATGCGTTATCGACGTGCAAAGATGGCATTGGCGATCGTGTTGGCATCGGTGTATTCCAACTCGACCCCGGCGGGCACGCCACGCGCCAAACGCGTCACATGGATATCAAA
>JAFNZB010000242.1 GCA_017383055.1 Burkholderiaceae bacterium
AAGTCCAATATCGGCACGTTGTTGGCGATTTCCGGCGCAGAATTCTTGAAGAATCTCGGTATGCCTTCGGGTATTTCCCTTTTCGGTGTGATCCTCTTTACGGCCATGTTGAACTTGTTGATTACGTCGGCCACTTCCAAGTGGGCGATTTTGTCGACGATCTTCGTGCCGATGCTCATGATGTTGGGGATTTCGCCCGAACTCACGCAAGCGGCTTTCCGCGTGTCCGACTCTGCCGTGAACGTCTGTACGCCGATGTTCCCGTTCTATCCGTTGCTCATTATGTACTGCCAAAAGTACTGTAAGAACACGGGTGTGGGTACGATGAGTTCCATGATGCTTCCGTACACGTTTGCCTTGTTGATTGTTTTGACGTTTGTGCTTTATGTGTATTGGGGTTTGGGCTTGCCGCTCGGTTTCGATTCCGGCTATGTCTATCCGCCGATCAAGTAACGTGATTTAAATAAATTAATCCTCGCGCTCTTTTTTTCAGAGCGCGAGGATTTTTTACAAAGGATTTTCCGATGACTTACACCAATGAATTAAAAGAACGTTTTTTACGTTACGTGGCAATCAGTTCGGAGAGCAATGCAAAAAATCCGACGGTTCCGAGCTCTGAAGGCCAACGTGAATTGGCCAAGCTCCTTCAAGCCGAATTGCATGAGCTTGGCTTGGAATCCATCGAATTGAATGAACACGCCATTTTGACGGCTAAATTGCCGGGCAATGTTGAAGAAGCGCCCTCGATCGGTTTTGTGGCCCATCTCGATACGGTACCGGTCAATCTCTCTGCGAACGTAAAGCCTCAAGTGTTGCATTACACGGGTGGCGACGTTTGTTTAAACGATGAAAAGGGAATTTGGTTGCGTTTGGCCGAACACCCCGAATTGGCTCAATATGCCGGTCAAGACATCGTCTTTACCGATGGAACGAGTGTTTTGGGCGCTGATAATAAAGCGGCGATTGCGAATGTGATGACGATGTTGGCCATCATGCAACGTGAAAATCGCCCGCACGGTGACATTCATGTGGCGTTTGTCCCCGATGAAGAAATCGGGCTTTGCGGAGCCAAGTTACTTGATTTGGAAAAGTTCAAAGTCGACTTTGCCTACACGATCGATTGCTGTGCATTGGGGGAAATCGTTTATGAAACGTTCAATGCCGCATCCGTTACGATCAAGATCGAAGGTGTGACCGCACACCCGATGAGTGCCAAGGGCGTTTTAGTGAATCCCTTGTTGGTCGGTATGAACTTGATGAGTCGTTTTGACGCTTTGCAGACGCCGGAACACACCGACGGTAAAGACGGGTATTGGTGGTTTACCGACTGTGAAGCCAATGCGGCGACGTGCAAATTAGGTATGAACATTCGTGATTTTGATCGTGTTCGTTATGAAGAGCGTAAGCAATTCGTGCTTGAGACGGTTGAGGCTGTGAAAGCCGATTATCCTCGAGCTAAGATAGAAGTGAAAATCGTGGATGTGTATAACAACATTGCCGATAGCATTGGCGAAGATCGTTGGCCGATCGATTTGCTTTACCAAGCAGCCGATCAGCTCGGCATCAAACCCAACACGATTGCCATGCGTGGTGGTACGGACGACTCTGCTTTGTCGGTGAAGGGATTGTTGACGCCGAATTACTTTACCGGTGCGCATAACTTCCATAGCAATGCCGAATTCTTGCCGTTGCCGAGTTTTCACAAGAGCTTAGAGATGACATTGACGGTGTTGGATTTAGCCACTCAACGTTAATTTCGTTGCGAATGACCGCTTGATTTCTTCTTTCGAAATCGGGCGGTCTTTTGCATTATGATTGGGGCATGAACCCATCGAATCGCCCAACTATCCATTTGATGGTCGGTCTGCCTTACAGTGGCAAATCGACTTACATCCGTAACCATCCGACGCTCTCTGCGTTGTCGGTGGTCGATAGCGACTCCTACATTGAGAAAAAAGCCAAAGCCGAGAATACTTCCTATGGTGCGATTTTTGATCGTGAAATCGAAGCGGCGCTCAAATATCGCGATTGGCTCACTCAAAAACTCATCCGTCAACAACGATCTTTCATCGTTGACCAAACAAATCTCACCCGAATGGCTCGCACTCATTGGATTGAGCTGGCTCAAAAGCATCACTATCGAATCGTCGCTCACGTTTTTGCGTTGCCAAGCGATGAATCGCAATTATTGGCTCGTCGTCAACGTCGGGTCGACAAAGTCATTCCGATTGCCGTTTTAGCCGACATGATCGTGTCTTTTGAAGAGCCGAGCGATAACGAAGGTTTTATCGAAATCGTACAAGTGGACGGCTACGTCTAAGATCAAGTCCGTATTGCATTGCCTAAGCTTCAAGCGTAATCTCAAAGAGTTCATTTTTGAGTTTTTTGAGCTATGAGCATTTTTTTATTGATTGCGATCTCGATGATCATCATGATCATCATGCTTCGTCGTCG
>JAFNZB010000243.1 GCA_017383055.1 Burkholderiaceae bacterium
GCCCATGTCGTTTTGATTACAGTAAATCACGGCTTCGATCGTGTTGTTGATACCACCTAAGTCAGGCGTCTTGATCTGAGCCATGTGACCAGCTTTGGCTTTGGTGAAGTCTTGGATGTCTTCCAACGTGTTACACCATTCATCGGCTACGATTTCAACATCGCTGCCCAACGCTTCCAAATGACGGCGAATCGCTGCCAACGCATCGATCTGTGCCCACTTTTCGCCCATATCGACTGGACCTTCCACGCGAAGATGGAACGGAGCAACGACTTTGCCCAAGTCGGCGATATAAGTTGCAATGCGTTCAAAATCGTTATCGAACACAAGACCCAACGTGCCGTACACGTCAATGTGGAAAATCGGATGGTAGCCTTCAAACGGTTGATGCGTGCTCACTCGATCACGAAGCCATTCCAAATAGGCTTTGACTTTTTCGCCTTGAAGACCCACCTTTTCCTCAACGTGATTGAAAAGTGCGTGCGGCAAAACTTCCACGCCCTTCATGATCATCTTGTCGGCATTCATGTAACGATCGTCACCCGTTTGCGCAAAAATCGGAATACGCGTGTCGCTCACTTCCGTACCGTACTCATCGGCAATGACTTCACACATTTGCTTTTTTTGGCTCTTGGCGACCGCATCCAAACAAGCTTGCGTCACGCCATAACGAATGGCGGTGTGATAGATCTTGCCGGTCGTCGGTGAAACCATCTTATCGACGACATCGGCCATTTCTCGGAAGGTCGTGATTTCACGACCGACATAAAGCGGAGCGATTTCGTTTTCAATGACCGGAATAAAATTCGCAGCCAAAAATAAAGGATCGCGACCACCGGCTCCCGAATACTGAACCGCAGCGCAATCCCCAAACGCGATTTGACCGTCTTCCAATACGAACATCACCGAAATCGATTCCCCCATTTGACGCACGGAGGAAAAGCCCGGAATCACGGGCTTACCTTCGTAGAAGTTCCCGTCACTTTTTGCACCGGCCTTGATGGCCTTTTGATCGTCAAAAAAGAAACCGGTTTTACCGGCTGAGCAAACGACTTTTTGAATTTTCATATACGGCTCCAACAAAGAAGCGATCAAAGCGGATCACTTCTCAAAGCTCCCCAAAAATACCTCAGTCATTGTACGTTTACGTTTTTTTCTCGTCCCTTTTTTCCCCTTCAGAGAAACCCCTACATTCGAAACAAAACGGGCAGTTCTTTTGACAGAACTGCCCGAGATTGTTTTTGCTTAACAAACGTTAGAGGGATCCAAACCAGGTAATCACCAAGGCGTTGATAAAGTCGATCAAGAACGCACCAACCAAACTCACAATCAAGTAAGCCTTCGGACTCGGACCGTACTTTTCTGCCAAACCTTGCATGTTGGTCAAGCCCGTGGAGGTCGCGCCCATACAGAACCCGCAACCGCCCACCGTCAACATGACAGCATCGAAATCCTTGCCGAAGAATTGGAAAAGGACCCAACGAGCAAAAAGCAAGAGCATGATGAACTGTGCAACCAAAATGACGAAAAGCGGAATGGCTAAGTGCACCAATTCGTGCAACTTCAAACCGTTGATGGCCATCGTCACAAAAAGCACCAAGGAAATTTCTGCAACGGCATTAATGGCCTTACTTTCCTTGTCAAAGTAACCGAAGATGTCACCAATGTTACGAACGATACAAGCCACGATCATGGCGCCGATATAAGCTGGCAACGTGATGAATTGACCGAGAAGCTTAGAGACGACGGCACCCAAAGCCATACAAACCAACACAATGGCAATGGCACGCATCAATTCCGGCGTCCACGTTTTGTTGGAATCGTCTTCACTGGCCATCTCGATGTGTTCCTTTCGCTCTTCGGACACTTCCGTGTGAGATTGCTTGGGCGTTGCGACCTTATGTCGACGCAACAACCATTCCCCCATCGGACCACCCGTGATCAAAGAATTCGTCATGGCAAACGTGGCAGACGTAATGGCCACGGCCGTCGCGCCCGTCAAACCGTAGGTTTGTTCAAAGTAAGGACCGAATGCTGCCGACGTACCCAAACCACCCATCAAGGAGACGGAACCGACCATGATGCCGTAACGAGCATCAAGCCCCAACACGGAAGCCAAGCTCATCCCCAAAGCATTTTGCAAAACGGCCAAAATGGAAACAGAAATCAAGAAAAAGACGAGCATAATGCCGCCCTTACGAACGATTTTGAGACTGGCCATTAAGCCGATCGTCGTAAAGAACGCCAACATCAATTGCTTTTGAAGCGTTGTGTCGAATTCGACGCGCAAAATCCCCATGCCTTCGAGGATGGATAACGTGATCGCCACGATGATACCGCCCACCACCGGGGAAGACACCGACAAACGACGAAGCAATTGGATTTTGGTCTTGAGCCACGTGCCGAAGTAATACGTGAGAACGGCAAAAGCGACCGCTTGGATCATGTCGACTTTGAGGATCCAGAGGCCATTGAGGTTAATAAGGTCCATTTTGATGACGCCTAAGACGTTTTGCTTATATTGAGGCGCAATTCTAGTTCTTAAGAACCAAGGGGGATATTAGTGTTTTGCCTAAAATTGAGGAAAAAATCGAGAGAAAAATCCGGTTATGGTGTTCGATTCCCACCCCGGCCACCAAAATGCAAAACGGCACTGCGATTGAGTCATCGAAGTGCCGTTATTTTCTGCGTTACCGACGAAAAGCTTTCACGTCGGTCCACGGATCACCGCAAAGAGAATCAACGTTCCCAACAAACTCTTTAAAACGGCTCCGATCAAGAACGGGACAAATCCGATCATGACCGCACTCGGCCAATCCACGTACATCGACAACCACGCAGTTCCCATCAAAAGACACACCAAGTGTGCAATCAACAGTGAAAAAAACGTTTGACTATTCGATCGATTTTGCTCAAGTTTCCCAGCAATGAAAGCGACCAACGGAAAACTAAAGAGATAACCCGCCGTCGGATCGGTCAGTTGTTCCCAACCACCGCTTCCCATCGCTAACACGGGGAAGCCAAAAAAGCCGAGTAAGACCCAACAGGCCACCACAATCGAACCGAATCTCGCACCGAGCAACACACCCGTTAGCGTCACCGCCAACGTTTGCATTGTCATTGGTACAGGATTCATGGGAATCGCAATGAAGGAGGAGGAAACCAATGCGAAAAATGCGATAACAGCCATTGAGGCTTTTGCCATTTCGTCAGAATCGACTATTTTTTGAACTTGCATCGCCATCTCCTAAGAGGTCACCGATGGGTTCCCTATTCAGGCGGATAATACCTGTAGGTAATAACCCCTACAACTCCCAAATTCAGCCGAGTGTAACCAATCTAAGTAAAAAACTCCAATAGAAACATTTTGATACATTTGACCAATAGGCGCAAAAAAGGCCGAACCTCGGTTCGACCTCTTTTGCGTTCGAGCGATATCGATTACTTCATCGCCATCGGCAAAACGATGGATTCGACATTGATCTTGCTACGCATCAATTCATTGGCAAACAAGAAATCTTGGTCAATGGCCAAGCCCTTGATGTCATCCTTGGTCAACGTATCATAGTAGTTGGACCAAGCGGCCAACTTCTTGGCGTCTTCCAAAGAAATGCCGTGTTCCTTAGCGCCCAAAGTCATGGCTTCATTCCAATTGGCCTTGATCCACTTCATGGAATCACGTTGAACTTTTTGGATGAGTTCCAATGCTTCAGGGTGATTCTTAGCGAATTTGTCGCTAGCGGTCATCACCAAATTGACGTTAACCAAATCCTTGGCCGTCGTCACGATGTGGCAACCTTGTTCTTGAGCCTTGATAACGGGACCGGCAGCCAACAAAGCGGCATCAACGTGACCGGCCAACAAGGCCGTCATGGCGCTCGGGATATCCATGGAAATGAATTCCACATCCTTAACGGACAAGCCTTCCTTGAGCAAAGCAGCCACCATTAACTGATGCAAGACCGTACCACGAGGACCGGCGATCTTCTTGCCCTTCAAATCTTTGACGGTCATCTTCTTACCCTTCTTACCGACGATCGTGAACACATCGGTCGGGTGAGCCACGCCATTGACAACGACAACCTTGTTGCCTTCACCGTTGGCAGCCAAAAGGGATGCCGTATTCATCACGGCAGAGACGTCCAAAGAACCCGCAGCCATCGCTTGCGTTTGCTTGGCACCGGAATTGATCGTGTGCCACACGACCTTCGTGCCATGCTTGGCAAATGCTTTTTCAAGCAATTGTTGATCTTTGATGACCATGTTTTGGATATTAAACGGCGACTTCACGTAAGCAATGTTCACTTCCTTGGGCATGTCAGCACTTGCAGCACCCATGGCCATGGCCAAAGCGACACCCACGGTCGTCATCTTCAAACCCTTGATCATTTTCTGTCTCCCTTTTCGTTTTTGATGAATTCGGTAAAGATCTCGTCAGACAGTTCAGCCAAACCGGGACTTGAAAGTCGACGAGGATAGTCAAATGGCACATCATACTCCGCTTCAACATGACCGGAGCCCAAACGGTGAATCTTTTTCGCCAATAAAACGGCTTCCGTCACATCGTGCGTAATCAAGACCGTCGTCATCGGGACGACTGCATAGATCGCCATGAATTCTTCATAAAGACGCGTACGCGTCAACGCATCCAACGCGCTAAAAGCCTCATCCAATAAAAGGACGTCGGGTTTCGGACACAATGCACGAGCCAAACCGACTCGTTGAGCCATCCCGCCTGAAAGCTCGGCAGGCATCGCATCGGCTACGTGCTCCAAACGAACAAGCGCCAACGCTTCATTAACCAATTTCGTTTGCTCGGCTTCGGGTAAATGACGAACCGACAAGCGAATGTTTTCACGAACTGTAAACCACGGGAAAAGTCGCGGCTCCTGAAACACGA
>JAFNZB010000244.1 GCA_017383055.1 Burkholderiaceae bacterium
ACGGTGCCGGCAAATCCACATTGATCAAGGGCATCTGCGAGATGTTGCAAGCTCAGGCCGGGTCCTTCCATCGTGGCCAAGGCCTGCAAATCGGCTACTTTGCTCAGCATCAGCTCGATCAATTGCGCCAAGACGAAACACCCTTGATGCACTTGCGTCGCAAGGCGCCCGAAGAGCGTGAACAAGTCTTGCGTGACTTCTTGGGTAAATTCAAATTCTCGGGTGACATGGCTACGAGTCCCGTCGGCCCCTTCTCGGGTGGTGAAAAAGCTCGGTTGGCATTAGCTCTCTTGGCATGGGATAAGCCCAACCTTTTGGTGTTGGACGAACCGACCAACCACTTGGACATGCAAACGCGTGAAGCCTTGACAATGGCTTTGTCGGCCTTTGACGGCTCCGTCTTGCTCGTCTCTCACGATCGCCACTTATTGGGTGCAACGACCGAACGTCTTTGGCTCGTGCACGACGGTATCGTGGGCGAATTCGACGGTGACTTGGATGATTACGCCAAAATCGTTTTGGAAACGCGTAAAGCCACGTTGGCTGAAAAGCCCAAAGCAGCCGATGCCACACCTTCTGTGAATAAGAAGGAAGCACGTCAACAAGCAGCGCAAGAGCGCCAACGCATCGCCGCTTTGAAGAAACCCTTACAAAAGGAATTGGCTAAAGTGGAAAAGGCCATGGATCCGATGAGTGAGGAATTAAAAGCGCTCGATGCGAAGCTAGCTGACGAAAATTTCTATAACGGCGATCCTGAAGAAGTCGCTGCAACGTTAAAGCGTCGCGGTGAACTCGCTAGCGAACTCGAAGAGCTCGAGATGCGCTGGCTGGAGATTTCCGAAGAATTGGCTGCCATTGAATGATGGCGGTAAGTAACGATTGATTAATCTTTGATTTGAAAGAAAGAAAATGAGTTCGTATTTTAAAGTACCCTCGATTCAACAACCGCAACACCCGGTCGCAAAGCTCTTGGTGCTTGTGGCCTCCGCCGTTGTTTTCGTGCTTCTGAATATGTGTTTGGGATTTTTATGCCGTGAGCTCATGTTGGATGTCTTCGTGCCCGAAGAGATCGACGGTGTGATGTTGCCTGGTGGCGACGTGATGGAAATGTGGTTGATGGGTATCCGATTTGACCTTCAAATGGGTGCTTGGTTTGCCATGCCGCTCATCGTCTACGCCGGTTTGACGTTTATGTTCGGTGAACTCTGGCAATGGGTCAACCGCGGTATGACACTCTTGGTCGGTGTGTTGTTCCTCATTATCATCTCGATGATGATGGTGAACTTCCACTACATGATGACGACGGGTCAAACGATCAATTGGGTTGCCATCGATACGTTCATGGCCAATCCCGACTGGGGTTACATTTGGGATAACTACTCGGTGCTTTACTCCGGTTTCTTTGCCATTTTGTTCTCCGCATTGATGGCAGGCTTGTGGAAGCGCTTTGCTTACATGCTCGGTAACTGGGACTGCTGGCATAGCTTCACGGTTTGGCACATGGCCGGTATCCCCTTCTTGCTTGCTTACCTCTTCTTGATGTTTGCGCAAAACGGGATGGCTAGCGACCGATTGACACCCGATGAAGCTCGAGTGAGTACGGTTGAAAGCATCAACCAAATCGTGATGAGCGCTCCGTCCATTCTCTACTACGACGAAAGCCGTCAAAAATAAATTTTCGATTCAATCGATCAACAGGCCCTTGATGATTCATCAAGGGCTTTATTTTTGCACAAACTTTAAGCAGTTAAAATGAGAAAACGATATCGATAGAAAACAATCACGGATGGATAGGAAAGATCGTCAACAATAGAATTGATTGAAACTAGTAATAATTTTGAATGAAAGCGCGCGTCAAG
>JAFNZB010000245.1 GCA_017383055.1 Burkholderiaceae bacterium
TGAGTTTCAAATGATTTTTGACGGCCTCGGTCATCACCTGCGGTTTTTCGATCAAGTCACTCAAAAGCACGCCTTTGATCTCGGGCGAAACCGTCATCATCCAAAACAGCATGCTCATCAAACTCATGAGCGCCACACTCACGCGGGGATCCGTTTCATCCAATCCCAAATACGCCCCCAAGAATCGTCGCATCCCGCCCACTCGCGTCACGCCGCGTGCTCGGGCGAGTTTCAAAAACGCCTCTGACGGATGCCCCGTCACCTCACGCGCCCACACACGGATTGCCCAATGGCTCGTGTGCGCCATGTGATCAATCAAGTAATCCAAACACCGATCAAGCGCTTCATCCAAATCCGTTCCTTGAAGCATTGATACAAAATTGGCGTCATCGATCATCGCATCGGGAATTTTGGCTAAAACGGCTTCGTATAGCGCATCACGACTGCCGAACCAATAATTGACCGCCGCGGTATTGACACCGGCTCGAGCGCACACGTGCTTGGCTTGCACATTCGGCCAACCGACTTCCGCAGCCAAAACACCGGCTGCTTCGATCAAGGCTTCACGGGTTTGTTCACCGTCCAAACGAAGTTTTGCAGAGGTTTTTCTCATAGTCGTTTCTTAAAGAAGTGATAGGCGCTTGGCAACAAAATCGAAGCCATCAACACCAAAGGCCACAAGGACGGGGCAACGTCCCAGAAGCTCACCCCCGTCAAATAGATTCGACGAACGGCCGCAAGCGCAAAGCGCAACGGATCCAAATACGTCAACCATTGCAAGACATCGGGCATGTTGGCCACGGGTGAAAAAAGTCCCGAGAGCAAAATCATCGGCATCAAGCACACGAACCCTAACAACAAGGCTTGTTGCATCGTGCGGCTGTAAGCCGAAATCGTCAAACCCAACCCCACGACAGCCAACATAAAGAGGATCACGACCGTAAAGATCGCCAAGATGCTACCGGCCAACGGAATCTCGAACCACCAAACGTCGACCATGAAAATAAGCGAGCATTGAAATAGCCCCACCACCATCGGCACGATCATTTTAGAGAGCAACAATTCGCCCGTCGTGTAAGGCGTCACGAGCAATTGCTCGAAGGTTTCTTGTTCTCGCTCTTTGGCGACCGACAAGGCTGACAACACGATTACCTGCATCATCGAGAGCATCACGATCAACCCCGGCATGATGAACCATTGCGTGATCGAATTGGCGTTATAGAGCACGCGCGTCGTGATCGCGGGTTCCACCCCCGAAAGCTTTACGTTCATCGCTTGTGCGATTGTCCCCAAATAGCCGACCGCCAATTGCGCCGTGGACGAATTACGCCCGTCAACGATCACCTGAACCTGACCGGCTTTGCCTTCTTTTAACTTTTGAGCAAATTGCGGTTCGATCACCACCACAAGGAGCGCATCGCCCTTTTCCACGGTCCGATCGATCTGCGCCGTGTTTTGAAGAGTTTCTACCCGATGGAAGATTTGGTTTTGATCGATCGCTCGAATGAATTCGGACGAGGCAGCCGAGTGCGAGAGGTCGCACAACGCATACGGCACTCGATCGAGATTAAAGGTTGCAATGTATCCGAACAAAACCGTGTAGATGATGATCGGCCCCAAAAGGATTGCTCGACTCGACTTCTCTTTGAGCGTTGCCAGAATCTCTTTACGAATGAGAGCCATCAAGTACGGCCAACGTTTGTATCCCATCATGCGCGTACCCTCTTTTGACATTGACGATAAGCCCATCCCATAAAGAGCAACATAAAGAAAACAAGCATCGCCATGTTCTTCAAAACCAAGTCGACCATGCCGCCCGTCAAGAAGCACGTCTTCAAGATTTCTAAGTAATAAACGGCTGGGAAGCAACTCGACAAAATGTTGGCCCACATCGGTACGCTTCGAAGGTCAAAAATGAAGCCCGAAAGGATCATCGCCGGCATAAAGCTCACCATCACGGACATTTGTGAAGAGACAAATTGCGAGCGAGTCGCCCCCGAAATCACCAAGCCCATCCCCAAACTCATGATCAAATAGATGGCGGAGGCAAACACCAACAATAAGAAACTGCCTCGAATCGGAATCTCGTACCAAAAAAGCGCTGCCAATAAGCACATGGTCCAACCGATCATCGAAAGGCAAAAATAGGGAATCGTCTTCGAGAGCAAGAACGCTAACGGTGAAATGGGCGTTGCCAACATCGCTTCCATCGTACCCCGTTCCCACTCACGCGCCACGACCAAACTCGTGAGCATCGTCCCTGACATATTGAGAATGATCACAAATAAGCCCGGAACCAAATACCATCGACTGTTGTTGCTCTCGTTAAACCACACCCGCGGCATGATCTCCACGCCCGAGGCTTTCACGCCGTGCGCGGTCTGCGTAGCGGCGATCGCTCCCGTCACGGCTCCTGTGATACTGGAAGCTCGAGGCGCATCAATCCCGTCAACAAGCAACTGCGCTTTGGTTTCTCCACCCATTTGTTTGAAGATCAAAAGCCCTTCGACATCGAATCCTTTTAATGCCGTCATACCTTCTTGGCTAGAACGAAAGAGTTCCGTCTCGAAACTTTGATTAGCAGAAACCGCTGCCGTCACTTGGCTTGTGACTTCATTGGGCGTATCGGCTACGATGCCTAAACGAATCGATCGAATATCGAACGTGATTCCTTGACCGAACATCA
>JAFNZB010000246.1 GCA_017383055.1 Burkholderiaceae bacterium
GAAATTAAAGTGACTGGTCCTATCAGAGCCAGCCAAAGGGCGTAAAGTAGGATGAGATTTTTTAAATGTTTTGGATAAGCATGTAGAACCGGTTATGGACGATTTTCGGACGCGGGTTCAATTCCCGCCGTCTCCACCAGATACCAATCCCAAGCTATTTCTCGTAGCTTGGGATTTTCTTTTTCCCCAATCCTCCCCCAACTTTTTGTCCACAATTCAGGGAAAAGTCGCATAAATTCTTGTGACAAAAATGACTCATTTTTTTATATCATTGCGCGCAATGACTTTTTATCGGCTTTTTTAACGTCATGCCTATTATTGACTCGGACTACAAAGCACCTCGTTGGGCCAAGGGATCGCATTTACAAACGATCTTGGCAGCCAAGTTGTGCCCGCGTCCCAAAGTCGACTATCGACGCGAACGTTGGGAAACGCCCGATGATGACTTCATCGATGTGGACTGGACCCGAGACGAAAATTTGGATCCGACAACCCCGATCGTTGTCCATTTCCACGGTTTGGAAGGTTGTTCCAAAGCTCACTATGCCGTCGCCCTCATGAACGAGGTCGTTAGCCGCTGCTGGCGTGGCTGCACTCCGCATTTTCGCGGTTGCTCCGAAGAAATGAATCGCCAAAAGTGCTCTTATCATGCCGGCAAAACCGATGAAGTCTTGTGGATTCTTGAAAAGATCAAAGAACGCTTTCCGCGTGCTCCGATTTATGCCGTCGGTATTTCTTTCGGCGGTAATTTGTTAGCACTCTTTTTAGGTCAACAAGGCGAAAAAGCTAAAAAGCTCATTACGGCTGCCGCCTCTTTGGGGGCTCCCCTTGATTTGCTTTCTTGCGCCAATTACCTCTCCAAAGGATTCAACAAGGTCTACACATTGTTCTTCCTTTGGACGATGATTCCTAAAGCCTTGGCCAAACTGCGTCAACATCCGGAATTGCAGGCATTCATCAATTCGAAATTGATTCGCCGTTGCCGCAGCCTCTATGACTTCGACTCGCTCTTTACGGCTCCCTTGCACGGCTTCAGAAACGTTTTGGAATATAGCCAACAAACGTCAGCGAAATTGTTATTGAAGAACATCCAAGTTCCGACTCTCCTTTTAAATGCCAAGAACGATTCATTCTTCCCGGCGCCGGCTTTGCCCACGCTCAAAGACGTGTCGGATTGCGTGTGGCTTGAACAGCCCGATCAAGGCGGGCACGTCGGCTTCCCGACAGGACGCTTCCCCGGTCGAATCGATTACATGCCCAAACGTGTGATGAAATTCTTCGACGATTTACAAAATTCGCACCAATCATAAAAAACGGGGCTCACGCCCCGTTTTTTGCTCCCTAACCGTTAGATATAACGGCAGATATGGTCAACGGCGATATCGGAGAATCCAAACGCTTCAGCTTTACTCTTACGACCGCTCGCAACTTCAACCACCTCTTCGACCAACATGGCACCGGCCTCCTTGAGCGTCATCGTACCGTCGATGATGCCAGAGACGTCCACGTCCATATTGTCAGCCATACGGGCTGCCGTTTCTCGATTACCCGTGACCTTAATAACCGGAGCCAAGGCGTGCCCCGTCGGCGTACCGCGACCCGTCGTAAACACGACAACCGTTGCACCGCCGGCAATCATGCTCGTCACGGAGCTGATGTCATACCCCGGCGTATCCATAATCAATGCGCCCTTCTTGGTCGGACGAACGCCTTCGGCCAAGACTTCCACCACCGGACGGGTACCACCCTTTTTGATGCAACCCAAGCTCTTTTCTTCAATGGTAGACAAGCCACCGACCTTATTGCCCGGCGTCGGTTGACCGGCACGACAATCTTGACCGGCCAAGGCCAAGTGTTTTTCGTACTCTTCACAAATACGAATGATTTGATCATGAATTTCCGGCGTAGCACCACGACGAGCCAAAATGTGCTCGGCACCGATGAATTCCACCGTTTCGCTCATCATGGTCGTACCACCGGCTTCACCAATCAAGTCAGCCATTTCACCCACGGCCGGATTGGAAGCCAAACCGCTTGTTGCGTCAGAACCACCGCATTCAATCGCAACAAATAGATCGCTCAATTCACACGGCACACGTTGAAGCTTGCTGGCTTCATGGACCATCGCACGAGCTGCGCGAACTGCCAAAGCAGCCGTTGCCACCGTACCGCCTTCTTCTTGGATACCGAAGGAAACGATCGGCTTGTCGGTCAACTTTTGAAGCTTTTCACGCAACTGACGATGGCCTACCGTTTCACAACCTAAGCCGATAATCACCACACCGTAAATATTGGCGTTCAAGGCAAAACCGGTCAACACGCGTTGCGTGAGTTCCGTATTGGCTGCCACGTCCGAGCAGCCGACATTGATGATGACGTTTTTCGTACCTTCCACTTGAGAGGCAACGATGCGACATGTTTCCGATGCACATGCACAGGCCGGCAAAATCAACACATGATTGCGAACACCGACACTGCCGTCACTACGCTTATAACCTAAAAATTGCATCATGCCTCCCGACCAAGAATATATTCATCCGCATAAGCACGTGGTTGGCTTGCGATATTGGCATCATTGGCCAAAGCGCCCTTCGGAATCGCTGCCGATGCTAAACCAATCATTTCACCGTACTTAAGGATCGGCTCTCCTTCGGCAATATCGACCAACGCAATTTTGTTGCAATACGTATTTGCCGTCGTTGCAACGACTTCGGAACGCGTTCCATCGGAACCGATAATTTCCACGCAATCCCCAGCTGCAACGGCGACCGTACAAACGGCGACATTGTCATCGGGATGCAAATGCAGCGCGCGAGCTGTAGACATACATCTCTCCTTTTAGACCAACATCAAAGAGCGCAAATAACAAACGACCATCGCAACGGCCATCACAGGAATGGTACGACGAACCAATTCGAACGGCGTGATACCGCTCATGCCGGCCACGGCCATACAGACACCGGCCACCGGACTCATCGAACGACCGATACCGCTGACCAATTGCAACGGAACCAACATCATCGCTACGTTAGCACCAACGCCAGCGGCCGCATCCGGAATCATCGGAGCAAAGCTAAAGAACGGGGCGTTGCCCGAACCCGTCACCATGGCAGCCACGGCCACAATCACGAACATCACCGTAAAGATGGCGATCGCACCTGCATCCATCGAACCCACCCATGCGATCAACGTTGCGATACCGCCCGACTTCGTCAAACCGGCGGCGAATACTTCGGCGCAGATGATCAACGTGACGGTCGAAGAAAAGAGTTTGCCCATACCATCGAAGAAGCTCTTCATCGTTGCGAAAGATTCTTTGACATTACGGCGACGGAGAAGGTCGCAAGCAAAACTCACCAACAAAGCAATGAGCAAAGCGGTCACAACTTCCAAACGAACACCCTTGTACATCAACGGCGAGAAGACGAACAACAAAACAACGGGCAACAACGGGAACAATGCGTAGAACGTCGGTGCCTTTTCTGCTTCGTTATCGGCGGTTTGAGACGTCAAACCAAAGTCGGCTTGAGTGATCTTGCCACTAGCCAAATCTTTCTTATCGAACCATTGTTGGATAAAGAAGTGAACGACTGCCACGGCAGGAATGATGAACATGGCGACCAAAACTTGACCGTTCAAGAAGAATTCCATCACGTGCATCTTGGAGATTTCTGCACCGAGGATCATGTTGCCCGAGGACGGCCCCAAACCACAAGCACCGGTGATAGCAATTGTTGCAGCTGCCGAATGACGAGAGATACCGGCGCTCACTAACAACGGATAGAGCGTGACCATCAAAAGCAATGCCAAACCGACAGCCGACGGCACGAAAATATTGAGCATCTGACCCAACACGTAACCGGCTGCCATCACGACATACGGTGCGTGGATCTTTGAGAGCGGTTTCACACAAACGCTCACAAGCGCACGTGTTGCACCGATCTTATCCATGTAATAAGAAAAACCGCCGATCACCATGATGTTCATACCCAAACCAGCCGTGCGGGTTTGGAGCAGATTCGTGAACATCTGAACGACGTCAAATGCAAAGAGTTTCGTCGCCTTCTTCCCGGTAATCAACGGATCGGGAGAAATCAAACCGACGATAGTTAAGGTCACCAAACCGACAATCAAAAGACTGAGTGCCGGGTAGTATTTTTTGGCGATGAGATAAGCTGCCGCACAAACGGAGCAGAACGTGATAATGAGACCTAGCATGGTGAACTCCTACCCCCAATAAAGGAATCGTTAACCATTCTAGCCTTTTGTCGGTTCACTCCTCATCGGGAGTTACCCACAAAGAAAAGGGCCTGAGTTTTTACACTCAGACCCTAATCTTTAGTCGACAAGCAAATGCTTATTCGGTCTCAGCAACTCGAGGAGCGCCATCGACACGTAAACGCATTTCCTTACCCGCCTTGAAGTGAGGCACGTATTTCGCCGGCACCGTCACGCTTGCACCGCTTTTGGGATTACGCCCAATGCGCTCGGGACGGTAATTGAGCGAAAAGCTGCCAAACCCACGGATCTCGATGCGGTTGCCGCTTGCCAAAGCATGCGTCATTGCATCCAAGACCGCCTTGACGGATTCGTCAACGTCTCGCGCAGTTAAGCGCTTGTTGCAAATTACGAGCCGTTCAATCAGCTCGGATTTCGTCATGGCATCCACCATGCTTCTCCGATTACTTTTGTTCGAGCTTTGCCTTCAACAAGGCGCCCAAGTTGGTCGTACCCGTAGCGTCTTGGTTCATGCGATCCAAAGCTTCACGAGCTTCGCTGGCGTCCTTA
This sequence comes from Burkholderiaceae bacterium, assembly GCA_017383055.1. Taxonomy (GTDB): domain Bacteria; phylum Pseudomonadota; class Gammaproteobacteria; order Burkholderiales; family Burkholderiaceae_F; genus Aphodousia. Next base: position 4,789 of record JAFNZB010000246.1, read on the forward strand.
GCCTTGATGGACAATTGGATGCTGCGGTTCTTACGGTCGATGCTGATGATTTGAGCCGTAACCGTGTCACCTTCAGCCAATTGCGTCGTAGCGTCTTCAACGCGATCGGAGGAGATTTCAGAAGCGCGCAAGTAGCCTTCCGTTTCATCGCCCAAGTCGATGACTGCGCCCTTGGCGTCAACCGTCTTGACCGTACCCGTCACGACGGAACCCTTTTCGTGGGTAGCCGTGAAGTTCGTGAACGGATCGCCAGACATTTGCTTGATGCCCAAGGAGATGCGTTCGCGTTCCGTGTCGATAGCGAGAACAACAGCTTCGAGTTCGTCGCCCTTCTTGTACTTGCGAACAGCGTCTTCACCAGCTTCCGTCCAGGAGAGGTCGGAGAGGTGAACCAAACCATCGATACCACCAGGCAAACCGATGAACACGCCGAAGTCCGTGATGGACTTGATTTGGCCGCTCACCTTGTCACCCTTCTTGTGGGATTGGGAGAATTCTTCCCAGGGGTTCGGCTTGCATTGCTTCATGCCCAAGGAGATACGACGACGTTCTTCGTCGATTTCCAAGACCATAACTTCTGCGTCGTCGCCCAATTGGACAACCTTCTTCGGATCGACGTTCTTGTTCGTCCAATCCATTTCGGAAACGTGCACCAAACCTTCGATGCCAGCTTCGATTTCAACGAAGGCACCGTAGTCCGTGATGTTCGTGACCTTACCGAAGAGGCGCGTGCCCTTCGGGTAACGGCGAGCGATACCGATCCACGGATCTTCGCCCAATTGCTTCAAGCCCAAGGAAACGCGGTTCTTGTCTTGATCGAACTTGAGAACCTTGGCTTCGAGTTCTTGACCGACTTGAACGACTTCGCTCGGGTGACGGACGCGACGCCATGCGAGGTCCGTGATGTGCAACAAACCGTCAACGCCGCCCAAATCAACGAAGGCACCGTAGTCGGTGATGTTCTTGACGATACCCTTAACGATGGCACCTTCCTTCAAGGTGTCCATCAACTTAGCGCGTTCTTCGCCCATGGAAGCTTCAACAACAGCGCGGCGAGAAACCACAACGTTGTTGCGCTTGCGGTCGAGCTTGATGACCTTGAAGTCCATCGTCTTGCCTTCGTACGGCGTCGTGTCCTTGACCGGACGCGTGTCGACGAGGGAACCCGGCAAGAAAGCACGGATGCCGTTGGTCATGACGGTGAGACCGCCCTTGACCTTGCCCGTGATCGTACCCGTCACGAGTTCGCCAGATTCCAAAGCCTTTTCAAGGTTCATCCAAGCGGCAAGGCGCTTAGCCTTGTCGCGAGACAAAATCGTATCACCGTAGCCGTTTTCGACTTGTTCGATAGCAACAGCCACGAAGTCACCCGGGTTCACGGAAACTTCACCGCGATCGTCCTTGAATTCTTCGATAGGCACATAGGCTTCAGACTTCAAGCCGGCGTTAACAACAACGAAGTTGTAGTCGACACGGACGACTTCGGCCGTGATGACTTCGCCTTGGCGCATTTCTTGACGAGCCAAGCTTTCTTCAAAAAGCTGGGCAAAAGACTCGGGTTGATTAGTAATGTTAGACATGTAATTAAAAATAAATAAGCACTTCACCGGAAACCAGGTATCCCCGAGCAAAGTGCGGGTTAAGTATCGGGCTGGCACCATTGCCAGTTTGCCGATCGCTGACAGTTGTCAGCATTAAGCAGCCAAGCACTCCTTGTACCAAGCAAGTACTTGTGCCACCGTTTCTTCGACCGTCAAATTCGACGAATCAAGAATCTTGGCCCCTTCTGCAGGTGCAAGCGGACAAACTGCTCGCTCCATATCTCGACGATCTCGTTCCTGCAGATCTTGGGTAAGGGTCGTAATATTAGCGGTTATTCCTTTTTCTTTCAACTGGTTAAAGCGTCTTTGTGCACGAGCTTCTGCAGAAGCGGTCAAAAAGACCTTCAAAGTGGCATCCGGAAAGATCACACTGCCCATATCGCGGCCATCGGCGACCAATCCGGGAACGACGCGAGAGCGCTTTTGCAACTCCACCAATTGAGAACGAACACGAGGCAAAGCAGCTACCTTGCTTGCTGCAACACCCACGGCTTCCAAGCGAATCTTGTCGGTCACGTCTTCGCCTTCCAACATGATTCGACCACCCTTAAATTCGGGAGCCAAGCCCTTAGCAACGGCTTCGATGGCTTGCTCATCGGTCAAATCAAGCTCTGCTTTCAAACTAGCGTAAGCCGTCAAACGATACAAAGCACCACTATCGAGGTAGGAAAAACCCAACGCATCGGCCACACGAGAAGCCACCGTACCTTTACCAGAGGCAGTCGGTCCGTCGATCGTAATCACCGGAATCATCCGTATCTCCCTTATTCTTTTTCGTTTTGTTTTTGAAACGCTGCCATCCACTCACAAAGCGCTTGAACGCCCGCAAGCGGCATGGCGTTATAGATCGAAGCGCGAATCGCACCCGCACTTCGATGACCCTTCAAATTCAGAAGTCCTCGTTGCTCTGCACCCAGCAAGAAAGCTTGTGTCAAAGCATCATCTCGCAACGAGAACACCACGTTCATTTTCGATCGAGCCAAAGGCTCGACTGTGTTTCGATAAAAGCCACGGCTTTCATCGATACTCTTATATATTAGAGCGGCCTTTTCTTCGTTGAGTTTTTCAAAGTACCCAACACCACCGGAGGCTTCAATCCAGGAAAGCGTCGCATCAAGCGCACCCAACGCCAATGCGGGTGGCGTCACCAATAAACTTCCGGCGCGGGCGTGCTCTCGGAAACTCAAAAGCGGCTCGGCAACTTTAGCCGTCTCCAACCAATCTTTCCGAACGACAACGAGACTCACACCGGCAATCCCTGCATTTTTTTGCGCGCCTGCCATCAAAAGTGCGACATTACTCATGTCGAATCGACGCGAAAAAATATCGCTCGAGGCATCCACAATCAACGGCAAATCCGTTTTCGGCCATGTTGCCGACTGCACACCACCAATCGTTTCATTACTGCAAACAAAAAGATAGTCCGCCTGAAGATCTTGCGGAATCGGTAACTGCGGCTGACCGATCATTTCGATCGTCTCAACCCGACCGTAACGCTCGGCCGTACGAGCTGCCAATGCAGACCAATAACCCGTTACCGCATACGCAGCTTTTTCTTTTAAAAACTGTTCGGCAATCAACGCAAAGAGCAAACGAGCGCCCCCCATCAAAAAGAGGACTTCATAGCGCTCATCGA
>JAFNZB010000247.1 GCA_017383055.1 Burkholderiaceae bacterium
AACATCAAAAGCTGTTCTTTGACCTTGGGATCGATCTCAGGATCACCTTCGATGCGTTTTTCATCAAGGATCTGACACGGACGACCCGAAGCGCGGGCTAAGGCATCATCGGCGTCACCGATGCCTTGGCTTTTAAGCCATGCAATCGCCTCTTCATAACTCGGTCCCTTGGCGCGCAAAAGACGACAACGGGAACGGATCGTCGGCAACACGCGATCCAAATCCTCAGCCACAAGTAAGAACGTCGTCTTGGCGGGCGGCTCTTCCAAATTCTTTAAGAACGTTGCTGCAGCATCGGCGCGGATTGCATCGGCAGGATAAACGACAACGATGCGCGTACCGCCCGCTTCATGAGCGGTTTGATTCAAGAAGTCAGTGAGCTCACGCGGTTGGTGAATGAGGATCTCACGATAGATCTTGCGATCTTTTTGAGCATTGGAAGGCGCTTCAAACGGAATGTGGCGCGGAATGGACTCGGCTTCCGTCATCACGTAACGAAGGTCCGGGTGCGTGCAAGCGGCTGCCATCCTGCAACCCTTGCATTGACCGCAAGGCTCCCCGTTCATGTCGGGCTGTTCACAAAAAAGCGAACGTGCGTATTGGATCACCAAGTCGATCGTACCGATGCCTTTGGGACCGTAGATCAAGAGGCCGTTGGGCAATTCACCACGCATGGCGAGCAACTGTTCGGCCAACTCCCCTTGCCAGGGATAAAGCGTCATTGCCATTTGGAAAAGACCTCATGAAGGTGTTCGGAGACAACGGCCTTATCTTGGGTGCTGTCAACGATCATAAAACGGTTGGGTTGCTGTTGAGCGCGCGTCAAATAGGCGTTTCGTACACGCGTGAAGAATTCGCAGTCTTCTTGCTCAAATCGGTCGGCTTGACGGGCTCGAGCCAAACGCTCGGCTGCCACTTGAGGCGGCAAATCAAAAAGGACCGTGCAATCGGGTTGAAGATCGCCGTGCGTCCAGCTTTCTAATTGCTCGACCTTCTCAGCCGGAAAACCACGGCCGCCCACTTGATAGGCGTAAGTCGCGTCTGTAAAACGATCGCTCAAGACCCATGCACCGCGAGCCAAGGCCGGTCGAATGACTTGAGCTAAATGTTCGGCGCGGGAGGCAAAAAAGAGCAACGTTTCGGTCGCTGGATCCATGTCCACCGACAAGAGCTCTCGACGGATGGTTTCGGATAAGGGCGTACCGCCCGGCTCACGCGTACGGATCACTTCGATGCCGCGATCGCGAAGCGTCTTCTCGATCACGTCAATCTGCGTGCTCTTACCGGCACCGTCAATGCCTTCAAACGTAATGAAACGACCGCGTTGCATGATTATTGTCCTTTCTTGCGAATGTAGAGATCGACCGCACGATTGTGCTCTTCCAAGGTCTTAGAAGGCACCAAGTCGCCGTTATCCTTATTAATAAAGTAGAGGTAATCGGTTTTGGCTGGGTGCAAGACAGCATGGATGCTCTCTTGCGTGGGCATACCGATCGGTGTGGGTGGCAAACCCACGAACGTATACGTATTGTAGGCGGTCTTTCGCGTCAAGTGCTTGCGACGAAGACGACCTTCGAACTTCTCCCCTTCACCGTAGATCACCGTCGGGTCCGTTTGCAAGGGCATGCGAATCTTCAAACGATTGGTGAAAATGCCGGCCACGATGAATCGATCTTCGGGACGACCCACTTCACGCTCGACGATGCTGGCCAAAATCAAAGCTTCGTACGGAGTCTTCACTGCACAGTCCGGACCGCGATTACTCCATTCGTGCGTGAGGATCTTTTGTTGAAGTTCGTACGCTTTCTTCAAAACCTTCAAGTCGGAGAGATCGGCATGGAAATTGTAGGTATTGGGAGCAAACAACCCTTCCATGTGACCGTCTTTGGCACCGATTGCAAAAAGGATCTCGTCGTTACTCATCTCACGCGTGTCGTGCTTTAACCCTTCGGTTTCATCGAGACTACGACGCATTTCCCACCAGGTAGCCCCATCGGCCAGGCGCCAAGACAAGAGATAAGCATCGCCCGTCGTCAACTTTTTGACGATGTCGGTGACCTTTTGGCCTTTTTCGATTCGGTAATAACCGGCTTGAATGTTGTTTGCTCCGCCGTCGAGCTTCAACATCAAGCGGAAAAAGAGACTATTGACGCCCAAACCTTCCTTTTGCATGATATCGGCGATCTTCACAGCGGGCGTGCCGCCAGGAACCTTGATCAACACGGGTTCTGTCGATGGGCGCTCCCAACCGATGGAATTCATGCTCACGTAGGCTACACCGGTCGCTAAGACAGCCGCTGCAGCACCACCCAATAAATAACGTCGAAGATTTGGCGTCATATAAAAAGAATCTGTACAAAAATAAATCGTAAACTGAAATAATAACGCATTAGTCTAGATTATTAGAAAAAGGATTTTCCATGAGTCACGTCGTTGCCAAGGGTCTTTCCCTTTTGCCGCAATTGGCCGTCATTGAAGTCGCTGGTGAAGACCGAGTGAGTTTCGTACACGGACAACTCACCAATCACATCCAAAATTTGGGCAATGCCTTCCGTTTGGCTGGTTATTGCACCCCGCAAGGTCGTCTTCAAGCCACGATGCGTGTGTTTGCTAAGGATGAAAAACTCTACTTGGTGATGGCTTCCGATTTGATCGAAGGCTTTATGAAGCGCTTCGGCATGTTCATTTTGCGCTCCAAGGTGACGTTGCGTTTGGCTGAAGAATTGAAGGTCGCCGGTGTCGTTGCCCCTGCTTTTGAGTTGCCCCAAGTCGATCAAGTCGCATTGGGTGATGTCGTTGTAGGTCGTGTCGCCGACGTTGATGGCATGGCGCGTGCGTATGTGATCGGTACGGAAGAAGCCTTGAGCGAATTGACAGAAGACAAGATCGAAGCGACCAACTGGTGGTTGGGTGAAGTCAAGGCCGGTCTTCCTTGGGTCTCGGCATTTACT
>JAFNZB010000248.1 GCA_017383055.1 Burkholderiaceae bacterium
AGACACCGGGCTTACTCGTTTCGACCAAATAACGCACGAGTCGATTCATTTGCACGGGGCTCACGGCAAAGTGATCCGTACTCAAGATATCGGTGTTGATACGAAGTTGGTATTCGGCAGGTAGTGCGGCCGTTAATTCGTTCTCAAGCAAATCGAGCACGTCATCATCTAGGCAACCGTAAGGAAGCCCGTAGGCGCTCGAAGCCATGAAGGGGATGAGAATCAATTGGTGGCTGTAGTACTCGTCTTCGTAAAGCGAAGCGCAGGCATCGAAAAATTGCGACCAATTGAAGATGTCCATGAATTCCACACCTTCTTTTTCCATCGCCAAGATGATGGGCGTGACGAAATCATAGGTGAGCGTATCGAATGCGCGACGCGTTTGCTTTTGCAAAAACGTCTCGATCACCTGGGCTTCGTTTTCGTCTTCGATCTCGGCCAATTGCATGATCGCACGAAAGATCGATTCGGAGAGCTCATCTTTAAAGGGGGATTTCGTCGTGTTGTCGGACATGGAATTTCTCAAAAATAGGGACGCACATTTTAGCAAAGAAAGAAGGGTTGCTCGTACTGAGCAACCCTTCCGATCGAATACAAACTTTCAATTAAGCTTCTTCGTAATCCTTGCCGGCCTTCACCAAACCGATCACTTCGTCGTAGGTCTTTTCCATTTCGGCGCTGGGCTTTTGACCTATAGCGCTAACTACAAAGATCGTGATAGCGTTGAAGATGAAAGCGGGGATGATCTCGTAGAGACCGAACCAAGCGAAGTAGTTCCAAACGATGACCGTGACGGCACCGACGATCATACCGGCCAAGGCACCGTTACGCGTCATACCCTTGTACCACAAGCTCAAGAGGATGACAGGACCGAAGGCACCACCGAAGCCTGCCCAAGCATAGCTCACCAAGCTCAACACGCGGCTAGCCGGGTCCATGGCAATCACGATGGCGAACAACGCAATACCCAAGACCATCAAGCGACCCACCCAAACGAGTTCCTTCGTACCGGCTTGAGGACGGATGTAAGCGCGATAGAGGTCTTCGGTTAACGTGGAGGAACACACCAACAATTGGCAAGACAAGGTACTCATCACGGCAGCCAAGATGGCGGACATCAAGATACCGGCGATCCAAGGATTAAAGAGCACTTGCGAGAGCACGATAAAGACGCGTTCGGGGTTTTGCACCACGAGCGTGGCTTGATTGATGTGTTCGGCAAAGTAAGCGCTACCGAAGAAGCCTACGCAAACGGCACCGCCCAAGCAGAACACCATCCAAAGCGTAGCGGCACGGCAAGCACCGGGGATGACGCTGATGGACTTCGTCGCCATGAAGCGAACGAGGATGTGAGGTTGACCGCAGTAACCCAAGCCCCAAGCCATCAAAGAGGCCACGCCGATGAACGTTTGGTTCTTCGTGAGCATGAGCATCGAGGGATCGATTGCATTGATCTTTTCGATCGTAGCGCTCCAACCGCCCAAGTCGTACATCACGGCAAAAGGCGTTACGATCAAGGCCACGCACATCATGGCAGCTTGGATCGTATCGGTCCAGCTCACGGCCAAGAAACCACCCACGAAGACATACGTGATCGTGGCGGCAGCACCCAACCAAAGAGCGGTGGTGTAATCGAGATCGAACGTGTTTTCGAACAATCGGGCACCGGCCACCATGCCGCTAGCCGAATAGATCGTAAAGAAGATCAAAATGACGACGGCGCAGCAAATGCTCAAAAGGCGTTGTTTGTCTTCAAAGCGATGCGTGAGGTAGTCGGGCAACGTTAATGCGTTGCGGCATTTGACCGTGTAGATACGCAAACGAGCGGCCACGAGCTTCCAGTTCATATACGAACCGATCAAAAGACCGATGGCTAACCAAGTTTCCGAAATACCCGTCAAGAAAACGGCACCCGGCAAACCCATGAGTAACCACCCGCTCATGTCGCTGGCACCGACGGACAAGGCCGTCACCAAACCGCCCAAGCTACGACCGCCTAAAATGTAGTCGTTGAAATCTCGGGTGTAATGCCATGCGATAAAGCCGATGACGATCATCAAAAGCAAGTAACCGCAGAAGGTGATAGCAGTGGGATTCGTGATAAACATAGTTTTAATTCTTTCTTTCGTTTGTGTTTTGGTTCGTTTCGAATCGAGCGCTGTGGTTGTGGATAAAAGCCGATTAAAACGAAAAGGGCATCCTCTTTTGATGCCCTAACCAAAATTGCCGTTAGCCTTAGATCGTTGAAACGTGACTGATAAGGTCTTATTCAACGGAGCATCGTTCTAAGGAACGGTGCATTGGGCACGGTCGTGCGAAGGCCTTGGCAGGGTGACGTTGACAACGAGCGGACGCAACAAAGCCCATCACCGCGAGGGTCATGGACAAAGTCATCATCATGATCGTCATCGAAAAGGTCATGGTCGTCACCGAAAGTTATTACAGCAATTAAGTGTAGGCAAAAAGGGTATTTTTGTCACTACACAATCTAGGACAGATTACCTATGGATACAACAAAGGGCATCGTTTTATCGATGCCCTTTGAGTGTTTTAGCCTAGTTCGTCAAGAACTTATTCAGCCTTCTTGGTGTGCACTTGGATCAAGGGCGTGTTATCCAACGGCGGCAAGACCTTCTTCGGACGACCCGGATAGATCA
>JAFNZB010000249.1 GCA_017383055.1 Burkholderiaceae bacterium
CGCGAGCTTGCATCAAAAGGTCGTCGACCTTTTCCGATGGAGCAAAGCCTGCCGTTTCAAAGGCTTGTCGTACGGCCATGGTGAGCGTTTCAACATAGGCCTTCGTTGTGTTTTTGGAAGGCGTCGGAAGCACAAGTAATTCACAGCGTTCAAAACTTTGATGCAGTGCTTTAAGACGCTCGGTCGTGATGCGTCGCGCGGGGCTCTTGGCTCGACCGATGATGGCCGTGACTTTAGAGGCCATGACGGGTGACTTCAAGGCCTCATAAAGATAGCCGCTAAAAACGATGATCAAGCGAGGTGATTGTGCCTCTAAGACATTTAAAACGTGCTCACCATGCTCGGCAAAATAGGGGACAGTCTGCGGACCGTGAAGGCTTTTGGGGACATCATCGCACCAAACGACTTCTTGAGTATTGGCTTCCAAGTTGCCGTATTGACGTGGTGAAGTGCTTACCTTGATACCCCAAATGTTCATCCACTCGTAAAGGGCATCACGGATTTTGCCGTGAGGTGCCATTCGGTCAAAATATTGAGACGACAAAATGCCCGTGGCCCCTTGGTTGGGCAGCGTGATGATCAAAAGACCGCCGTGCGGTGTGGGAATCGTGGCCATGGTGTCGAGTCAAAAAAGGGGAAGCTTAGGCCAAATTGTAATGGCAATCGATCGATTGCGCTCAATGCGTATGAGCAACGAAAAAGCTCGTCTGAAAAGTCATCAGACGAGCTTTGGCAAATGGGTGGTGAAGAAAGCGGATTAGCCTTCGATCACTTCAGCCTTTTCGATCACGACGTCGTAGCAGGGCACGTCACCGTGGAAGCCCCATTGTTGCGTCTTCACGCGAGCGATTTGATCAACGACTTCTTCACCAGCCACGACCTTACCGAACACGGCATAGCCCCAACCTTGCGGCGTCGGAGCCGTGTGGTTCAAGAAATCGTTATCAGCCACGTTGATGAAGAATTGAGCCGTCGCCGAGTGCGGATCGCTCGTACGAGCCATGGCGATCGTGTACTTGTCGTTGCGAAGGCCGTTAGCGGCTTCGTTTTCGATCGGTGCGCGCGTTTCCTTTTGCTTCATGCCCGGTTCAAAGCCACCGCCTTGAATCATGAAACCCGGGATGACACGGTGGAAAATCACGTTGTCATAGAAACCGTCACGAACGTATTGTTCGAAGTTCTTGCTCGTTGCCGGAGCACGTTCGTAATCGAGTTCGATGTCGATCACACCTTGGTTGGTCGTCATGCGGATCATTTTTTACTTTCCTTTGATAACAGTAACTTTTTTGATGATAACGGGTCGAAGCGGCACGTCATCATGCCAGCCCTTGGATTCAGTACGAACGCCGGCGATAGCATCGACCGTATTCATCCCGCTCACCACGCGGCCGAACACGGCATAACCTTGGCCATCGGCAGCGCGGGCTGCGTCCAAGAAATGGTTATTGGCCACGTTGATAAAGAACTGACTCGTTGCCGAATTCGGGTCCGAGGTGCGCGCCATGGCGATCGTCGCTCTCTTGTTGGTCAAACCATTTCGGGATTCTAACGCAATGGGCGCCTTGGTGTCTTTTTCTTCCATCGATTCGTTCATCCCACCGCCTTGGATCATGAAGTTGGGGATGACACGATGAAAGATCGTGCCCTGATAAAAGCCGCTCTTGACGTATTGCATGAAGTTGGCAACGGTCTTCGGAGCCGCTTTGGGTTCAAGTTCCACCACAAAGGAACCCATGTTGGTATCAAATTGCACTTGGGGCTTATCGGCCGGTGCTGCAACGGCATTCGTTGCCATCATGCCCGCAAAAGCCATCCCCAAAAGGGTGATACGAAAACGGTTTTTCATCGAGAAGTCCTTTCTTAGTCGACCAAGCCTTCGGCGGCCTTCAATTTACGAGCCATGCGATTGTTTTTGGGTTGAGCCTTCACGGCGTTTTTGTAGTGACCGATGGCCTTCTGAAGGTAGAGGTCGCCCAAGTTTTCATGAGCCAAGGCAAATCGCGGATTGATCGTCACGGCCTTTTGCAACAAGCTTTGAGCTCGCGGCGTGTTGCCTTCATTGGCGTAAATCACGGCCAAATTGTTATAGGGTTCGACGATTTCCGGGTAGGCTTCGATCAAATCTTCAAGCAGTGCTTTGGCGCGAGCGATGTTGCCCTTGCGTTCAAAAACGACGGCACGCTTGAACTTCAACTGCGCACTCATCGGATTGGCGGCAAGGCCCTTTTCGATTTGTTCCAATGCGTTGTTCCAGTTGCGTTCCTTCATCAGTCGATCGATCAATGCGGCGCGTTCGGTTTCGTTCGTCGGTTCGTCAAAGGGCGTGGAGGCGATCGCCACACCAAGGGTCATCGGGGCAATGAGGCCCGCGATCAAAAGGGATTTCAAAGAGGTTGCCATTGTCGAGAAATACTTTCGGGAAAAGTCTCTTTTGAGACCGAATAACGTATACTTAACGGATTCTAAACGAAAACATAGTTTGCACAAGTAACTATCATGGCAATTGAGCTTTATTCGACTTTGACGCGCCAAAAGGCCGCGTTTAAGCCCTTGACTGAAAACGAAGTCAAGATGTACGTCTGCGGTGTGACGGTCTATGACTACACGCACATCGGTCACGGTCGTACTTTCATTTCTTTTGACATTATCCGTCGCTGGTTGGAAGCCCGCGGTTTTAAGGTGACGTTTGTTCGTAACATCACTGACGTTGATGACAAGATCATTCGTCGTGCCGCTGAACGTAAGGTCACGTGTGATGAGTTGACGGCCGAATTCGGTAAGGCCATGCAAGACGACATGATCGCCTTGGGTTGCTTACCGCCGACGCACGAACCGCGTGCAACGCACTTCATCCCGCAAATGCTCAACATCATCGATCGTTTGCAAGCCAACGGTTTGGCTTATCAAACCGAAAGCGGCGACGTGGCTTACAACGTTCGTGGCTTCAATGGCTACGGTAAGCTCTCCGGTAAGGACATCGACGATCTTCGCAGTGGTGAGCGTGTGGCTGCCGACCAAACCAAGCGCGATCCGCTTGACTTCGTGCTCTGGAAGAGCGCCAAGCCCGGTGAACCCCAATGGGATTCCAAGTGGGGTAGCGGTCGTCCGGGTTGGCACATCGAATGCTCGGCCATGAGCTGCCACTATTTGGGCGAAACGTTCGACATCCACGGCGGTGGTCCGGACTTGATCTTCCCGCACCATGAAAACGAAATCGCTCAAAGCGAAGGCGCTCATGGTAAGACGTTTGCCAACTATTGGATGCACACGGGCCCGCTGCGTGTGATGAATAAGGACGGCAAGGAAGAAAAGATGAGTAAGTCCTTGGGCAACTTCTGGACGGTTCGCGATGCCATCGCCGAAACCGATGAGAAGTTCGGTAAGGGCAACGGTGCTCAAGTGTTGCGTTTCTTCTTGATGCGCACCCAATACCGTAGCCCCATCCTCTTTGGCCCGGACTTGGTCGTTGACGCTTACCAAAGCTTGAAGCGTCTTTACGGTGCCATCGCTGCCGTGACGCCTGACAATGAAGAATTGGATTGGAACGAAGAGCATGCACAAGCCTTTGCTCGTGCCATGGACGATGACTTCAACGTGCCGTTGGCTGTCGCTACGCTCTTTGAATTGGCCAATAAGGTCCAAGCACAAAAGAGCCCGGCATTGGCTCGCCAATTGAAGAAGTTGGGTGCGATCCTCAACATTCTCCAAGACGATCCGCAAGCGTTCTTGAAGGGTTCGACGGAAGGTTTGGACGAAGCTGCGATCGAAGCTGCGATCGTTGCTCGTAAGGAAGCCAAGAAGGCTCGCGACTTTGCAAAGGCTGACGCCATTCGCGACGAATTGGCCAAGATGGGCGTGATGCTCGTTGATACGCCGCAAGGCACCACGTGGCAACGCGTGTTGGTCGCTCGTGAAGGTCAAAACTAATTTGTCTTCCCAAGACAACGCCCAAGCTAAAAACTTGGGCGTTTTTGCGCATTGGGAGCAAGCGAAGGAGTACTTGTCCGACAAGGATCCTGTTTTAGCTCGTTTGTTTGAACTTGGCCCCAAACCGCCGCAAAGGCTCTATGGTGTGTTCGACGCGATCATCCGCGCGATCGTGTCGCAACAGATTTCCAACAAAGCTGCTCATCGTATTTGGAGCAAAGTCGAAGCCTTGGTTTCGAGTAATCGAACGTTGTTTTCGGTATTGGTGGATTCGGGGATTTCCGCCTTGTCGGATGTGGGCTTGAGCCGAACGAAACTTGCCACGATCGAAGCAGTGATCCAGAAGTATCAAAGTGGTGAGTGGTCGGATGCGTCGCTTTGCGCATTAAGTGATGCGGCGCTCGTCAAAACGTTGACGGCCGTAAAGGGAATCGGCCCTTGGAGTGCCAATTCCGTGCTCATTTTTGGACTCGGTCGTCCCGATGTTTGTCCGCTCGATGACTTTGGTATCAAAACGGCGCTCAAAAAGCATTATCTTTCGTTACAAATGACGGATTTTGGCACGCGCACAGAGCTTAATAAGACGGTAAAATTGATAGTTAGTAATTGGGCGCCCTATCGAACGGTCGCTACATTGGTTTTGTGGCATTCGTTAGGCAATGCACCGCAATAGAAGGAATGGATTTCCCATGGCTAAGCAAGTTTTTTTAGAGTTCGAAAAGCAAATTGAAGAACTCGAAACCAAGATCGAAGAACTCACGAACATGCAGTCCAAAGAGGACGGTTCTGAGTTGGATTTGACCGAAGAAATCGAAAAGCTTAAGGCTAAGACCGAACAGCATTTGAAGAAGACCTATGCTGAATTGACGCCGTGGCAAACCTCCTTGGTGGCTCGTCATCCGCAGCGCCCGTACATGCTCGACTACATCGAGAAGATCTTCACGGATTTCCATGAATTGCACGGTGATCGTCATTTTGCCGATGACGCTTCCATCGTGGGCGGTTTGGCTCGTTTGGCCGGTCATCCGGTCGTTGTGATTGGGAATCAAAAGGGCCGTGGTACGAAGGAACGTATGCAACGTAACTTCGGTATGAGCCGTCCGGAAGGCTATCGCAAGGCTTTGCGCTTGATGAAGTTGGCTGAAAAATTCCACCTCCCGGTTTTCACGTTTGTGGATACGCCGGGGGCTTATCCGGGCATCGACGCTGAAGAGCGCGGTCAATCCGAAGCCATCGGTCGCAACCTTTATGAAATGAGCCAATTGCGTACGCCGATCATTGCGACGATCATCGGGGAAGGTGGCTCTGGCGGTGCTTTGGCCATTGCCGTGGCTGACTGCGTTATGATGCTCCAATATTCCATCTACTCCGTGATCAGCCCCGAAGGTTGTGCATCCATTCTCTTTAAGGATGCCGCTCGTGCCAATGAAGCCGCTGACGCTTTGGGTTTGACGGCTGATCGTTTGCGCGAACTCAACTTGGTTGACAAGGTGATCAGCGAACCGATGGGCGGTGCTCATCGTGATCCGGGTTTGATGGCAGAAACGTTGCGTAAGGTCTTGACCGACGAATTGCGTCGCTTCAAGGATATGGACGTTGATCAATTGGTCGAACGCCGTCTCGAACGTGTTTTGGGTTACGGTCAATTCGAAGAATTGGCTGCTAAGGCCGAAGAGGCTCAAGCAGAAGCCGCCCAAGCTCAATAATGGTGATAACAACGCTTCTAGCGTTGATGGTTGAGAAATAAGAGACCAGTGAAACAAACCAAGACTTTTCGAGTGAAAGCTCGACGTCCGGGTGCCTATGAAAAGCTCAGTTTGCGTACGGTGCAGGCTGAGCTTTTGGGCGCTTTGGAAAGTGCGATTCAACAAACGTTGGATCAACAAGCGCCGAGTCTTTTCGCTCAAGAAACCAAACATGAAAAAGCCCGAATCGTCGTCGGTTTCTCCGGCGGTCGCGATTCGGTCGCCCTTTTGCATGCCGTGATGCTTTTGGCCGCTAAGCGCCATTCGCCCATCGAGGCTGTTTGGGCCGTTCATATCCATCATGCGTTAAGTCCCAATGCCAATCGTTGGGCTCGTTTCTGTCGCCAAATGGCAGCAGACCTTGGAGTTCCCTTTAAAGTCATCCATGTGATGGTTAAAACGAAGGGCGATGGCGTAGAGGCCTCGGCTCGCAAAGCTCGTTATGATGCGCTCATGCGCGCTGCC
>JAFNZB010000004.1 GCA_017383055.1 Burkholderiaceae bacterium
CCGCCTTTATCATTTTTTCTGCATCTGCACGGGTGCGGATTCCGCCTGCAGCTTTAACGCCCATCTTTTTTCCGACGACGTTTCGCATCAGTTTAACATCCGCCTCGGTCGCGCCGGACGTCCCAAAGCCCGTTGAGGTCATCGGCCATTCGATACAGTAGATCCTGGGTTGCCTTGGGGCGATCGTAGAGTGACTCCATCACCACGGACCATGAGTCGATGTACGCACGACGGGCACGCTCGTTATCGGTCGAATACTTCAACACGGCAATCGATCGATTCAATGACTCCAAATTCACAAAGCTCGCTTGAGTATTGAGAATCTGCGGGATCAAACGAGTACGAAACGACGTGGAGAAATCACCCAACTCTCCCATAAACCGCAAAATCGGAAGGGTGCACAAACCGGCCAACAAGCACAACGGAATCATCACCCAAAGCGCCACGGTTTTGAGTTTGATTCGACCTCGCCACTGAGACAGTTTCTTTTCAATCGTATTCATCTTATCGATCCCAAATCTCTGACAGATCCATCATTAATAGACCATGAATTCGAAATAACGTAAATTGATGGCTTGGTATCGGCCGTCGGTTTTAATATTCATCAACGCTTTATTGATCGCCGGAATGCGATCGGCATAGGCTTGATTGACGGCGATACGACGACCGGCAAACTTCGGATCCAAATCTCGATGCATGCCAACGATACGCAATTGATGGTTTTCCGATTGCTTCAAATATTCATAACCGGCAAAACCCGACAAGCACACGACATCCACTTCCCCGTTTTGAAGCGCTTGATAAAGCGTTGTGCTCGACGGGTACTCGTGCAACGTCGCACCTTGCTTCAGGTAATGACGCTGAGCCATCACGGACTGCCCCGAATTGATCAACACACCGATTCGGCGTTGACCGATCGTCTCGGGCGTCACATTACGAATGGCAGGATCGGCCGTCACGAAAATGATTTGACTGCGATAGTAGGGCTCCGTGAACGCAAAGGTCTGCATGCGTTGCGTGACCTTTCGCCAGCCGTTGATCACCATTTGCAATTCATTGGCAACGAGCGCATCGCGCAAATCCACGTAACGCATCGGAACGATCTCGCATTGCCACTGCATGTCATGACAGATGGCCTTAGCCATGTCAATGTCAAAACCGACTTGCTTGCCACTGGCTTTATCGATATACGAGAACGGATAGACGTGATCGGCTACACCGATTCGCCACGTTTGCGGGCTCGTTTCGGCCTGTGCGTGCATCGTCAGTACCACACAAACCAAACTCATCGTCGTTTTAATGACTGCTTTGATCATTCAAACATCCCCAACAAAGCTTCGATTTCCACCGGTTTACTGAATAAATACCCTTGATACAGATTGGCTTGCAACGGTCGCAAGGCGTCCAACATGGCTTCGTCTTCGATCCCTTCCATGCAAACCTTGGCACCGTATTGACGGCAGGCGTCAATCAACAAACCCAAAAAGGCAAGATGCTTGGGATTGGCTACAGCCGTAC
>JAFNZB010000250.1 GCA_017383055.1 Burkholderiaceae bacterium
ACTCCGAATCAAGCACGAAAATGAATAATTTTATTTACTTGGAAAGCGATTGCACCGCAAACGCTAGAAAACCGTTATGAAAAACCTACTCAAATCTAATCAACGAAGATTTGACGTTTTCTTTTCGGTTCACCGAACGCGGTTTCACACGGAGACCCTCGGATTCCCGTGCCAGAGCCTGCATTCTCCCCGAACTGCTGTTTGTAGGGTCAGCTCCCGCGTAACTCGCGGCGATATCCCTGATATTGAGTGCTGCGTTTAAATCACGATCGGCAATAAATGCCCCGCAATGCGGACACCGCCATTGTCGATCGGACAGTTTCAGGCCTTCATTCTTTTGACCACATTCGCGACACAAACGAGAACTCGGAAAATAGCGATCCACAACGACAAGCTCGCCACCGCGAGCTTGCGATTTATAGGCCAACTGACGTCGAAACTCGTAAAAACCCATGTCGGCAATTCGCATCGCCAAGCGATGATTCTTGAGCAGGCCGCCGACATTGAGATCCTCGATTCCGATCGTATGGAAGTGACTTGTCAAATAATGCGTCAATTGATGCAGTGACTCTTTGCGCAAACAAGCGATGCGGTAATGGACTTTGGCCAGTTCCAATCGACGCCGTGCACGGCGCTTCGAGCCTTTCTTTTGACGACTTAATCCTCGTTGAAGGCGCTTGAGTTTTTTCACATTCGCCGCATAGGCTTTCGGCCCCTCGATGCGATAGCCGTTGGAGCAGACCGCCAACTCGCTTACTCCCAAATCCACACCCACCGAACCTTGGTTATCAGCCGGTTTTGCGTGTTGGATTTCAGACAGTTCACAAGACAGCGACACAAACCAACGGTCCGTTGATCGCACGATCGTTGCCGACAGAATCTTTGCCGGGTCAAAACGCAAAGATTCTCGCATTCGTACCCAACCCAGTTTCGGGATACGAATGCGAGAACCCTTCACTTCGAATTGATCGTTTGAAATGTAAAACGAATCGTCGCAATACTTTTTCTTGTGCTTGGGCAATTGAAAGCGCTTCGGATCGCGCCAATGATTTGTATAGGCCCGTCCCAAATTGCGCAATGCTTGTTGAGGCGCGCATTTTGTCACTTCCAACATATACGGGAATTGCTTGCGCTTGATCGCATTGAATAGGCGGCGCAA
This sequence comes from Burkholderiaceae bacterium, assembly GCA_017383055.1. Taxonomy (GTDB): domain Bacteria; phylum Pseudomonadota; class Gammaproteobacteria; order Burkholderiales; family Burkholderiaceae_F; genus Aphodousia. The sequence continues at coordinate 1,160 of JAFNZB010000250.1, forward strand.
CAGCATCTCGTCGGGTTTGGGGTGATTGCTCGGATCGGCTTTATGCAATGCATACAGTCGCGGCCATTCGTCAACTCCCCAGTTATAAGCTTTCCGAGCACATCCACAGGCACGCGCAAAATACGTTCGCTGCTTGTTGTTCGGATTCAATTCAATCACATGTGCTCGGCTTTCCGGCATCCCTCTCTCTACCTGTTTTCAGCATCGACAACGGCCTTTCTCATTCCGTCAATCAATCGCTGATTCTTCTTGCTACGAGACCCATATAAACGAGCGCTAAAGACCGTAATGATTTCCAAAACGTCTTTGGCCAGCTCCTCTTCAAATCGAGTTTCTTGACTTTGATTGATAATGACAACTTCCGTTCGCAGGATTTCACAGATTGTAAAAATCAATTATTCCCCGAAACGTAAGAGATGATCTTTGTGCGTCAATACCAATCTCTCGATCTCCCCCGATAATAACCGATTTAACAATTCGATGAGACCTTTTTTCCGATAATTCATGCCGGAACCCAAATCTTCGATGATTTCAAAGCTCCAAGCTCGTTGAGCACAGAACAATTGCAACAATTCTTTTTGACGCTTCAGATCGTCTTTCTGATCGTGACTGCTCACGCGTGCATAACCCAAGGTGATGCGCTTGGAAGCATCGGAGCTTTCAACGCGCATCAATTGATCGAGTCGATAGCGGCGATGACCTTTGCTCGTGCGCTCTGCAACAAGTCTCCCTTCCTTTTCCCAGCGTCTTAAGGTAGAAATCGACACACCCAATTTTTTGGCGGCTTCGCCAATTGAACATCTATCCATTTTGGATACATATAAACATATTTAGATAGATTTATTTTAACAGCAAGAGCCCCGACAAGCGGGGCTTTCCTTAC
>JAFNZB010000251.1 GCA_017383055.1 Burkholderiaceae bacterium
CCTATTACATCCCGTTGCAAGGCACTGAAGCGGTCGATCTCTTTAAGGTCGAGGCAGGTACCGTGCTTCGTGTGACGCCGCACATCATCCGTGAAGAAGGCAAGACGTCGATTAAGTTGGCTGTGAACGTTCAGGACGATCAAAGTGATTCGGATGCCGGTTATCAAAATGTCGGCAACAATGCTTCGGGCGGCGTGACTGTGAGTCCGATCAAGCAAACGAAGATCAGTACGCAAGCCGTGGTTGAAGCCGGTCAGTCGTTGTTGATCGGTGGGTATTACTATGAACGTAAGTCCGGTAGTGACAATGGCGTTCCGTTGTTGAAAGACATTCCGCTTTTGGGCCACCTCTTTAAGTGGTCTTCTAAGGAAGGTCGTTTGATGGAACGCTTGATTTTGATTACTCCGCGCATCGTTCGTCCTGACGGTATGAACGTGCCGACGCGTGTTGAAGATTCTCGTTTCGCTCGTAGTGCCACGCAATCCGATTATGAATTGAAAACGAGGGAGTAAAAGATGAGCAGTGTAATCATCAAGATTCTCTCGGGTGTTCACCTCGGTGCTGAAATCGAATTGGTCGACGGCACTTGGGTTTTCGGTCGTGACGATCATTGCGACATCATTTTGTCCGATAAGAGCATCGAGTCGCGACACGTCGCCTTTGTGGTTCAGACCGATAAGGGTTTGAATTTGACTTACCAAGCGTTGGATGGTCAGGTGATGACACCCGCCGACGATCCGATTTTGGCCGGTAATTTGATTCCGGGTTCGATCTATAAGTTAGGTAACGTGTATTTCGCTTGGGGTTCGAAAGACGCAACGTCCGAATTCTGGTTGAACGTGACGAAGACCGTGATCGCTTTGTCGATGCCCAAGGTGGGCGGCGCCGATGAAGAGGCGTTGAGCTTTACCAATTTTGAGCAATCCCGACGTGAAGCGGAGATGACGAAAGAAGTCTTAGCCGATTCCAAGTCGGTGGTATCCGAGGCTATCCAAACCTCTCGCGACTCGAGCCAAGCACGAAAAGGCAATCGTTTAGTCCTTGCTTGTGTGATGGCTTGCGTGTTGGCTGGCGTGTCGTTCTATCAACTCAATAAGTCTGAAGTCAATTCGATCGCCGGAGAGACGGTCACGGCACAAACGGGTTCGATGTCGGCTGATGTTGCTCAATTGATCAAAGACGGTCAGTTTGCCGATGTGAAGTTATCCCGTATGGCCAACGGTTCCTATGTTTTGAGCGGTTCCGTTCGTGACGATGCCGAGCGTGGTCGATTGGTAAGTTTGGCTCGTGGTTTGAAGGAACCCGTGGTGATCAATGTGTCGGTCGATAGTGACTACACGTTGGCGTTGCAATCGGCTTTCAACACGATGGATTTCTGGCCGCAGGTGACTTTGAAGAAAAATCCTGACGGTGATGAGTTGGTGGTGTCGGCTTACATGCTTTCGAATATTGTCGAAGAAAAAGCCTTTGCCGAAGCCCAGCGCAATGTGCCGGGGTTGATGCTTGGTTCGGGTGACCGTCCGATTAAAGTGCAACGAAAGATTCGCCATCGCGAATATATGCAAAAAGTCTTCGTGGATGCCTTCCGCGCTTATCAGCTCAGTGACATTCAAGTGGAATATTTGCCCGGTCGTGTGCGATTCATTTCAACGTTGACGCCGGCGTTGCGTGATAAGTTGGATAAGGCCGTGGCGCACATTCACAGTAAGTCGCCCGTGCCCGTGACGATCGAAGTGGTGAATTTGGGTAGCCATCAAGCTTCGAGTGTGACGACGACGCCGTCTTTGGATGAACCCGGAGTCTCCTCTGATGACACGTTCTACGTGGTTGGGGTGTCCGGTGGGGCGTTGAAGTTTGTGACGCTTTCGACCGGTGAAAAGGTATTCGTCGGCGGTCGTTTGCCCGGCGGCTATATCCTTGAGGCCATTGAGTATAATCAATTGGTGTTGTCTAAAAATAAGAAACGAATTAATTATCCGTTAAAGGTAACAAAATGAGCGAGTTTATCTCTGTGATGGATGCCATGAATAGCGCATCTTACAATGATCAAAAAATGATCCGTGATGAAGTGGCAGACATCGAATTTCGACTTCGTCGCACGATGGACGAAGGTCTTAGCATCGATGAAATGAAGCTTGCTCAAGCTGCAAAGCAAGCCGTTGACGCTGCCAATGAAATTTTGGCCAAGGTTTTCCAATAAAGGAGTTGAAATGAGTTCCGAATTTAACGTTAATGCCGCATTTAATTCGATCATGCAGGCCATTCAATCTCGTGAAAGTGAACTTTCTGCTTCGATGAGCAAGTTGCAAGAAGGTAACAAGGAGATTAGTGACCAAGATATGTTGAAGTTACAATTCCAAGTCAACCAATACAACGTGTTTTTGGAAACGGCTTCCACGATCACGAAGGCTTTGACCGACCAAGCTAAGCAATTGGCTCAACGTTCCAACTAAGAAGGAATCGATCGTATGTTGACCGCAAAAGAAATTGCTCGCTTGTTGGACGTGGCCAATGCCGGTGTGCACAAGGGTGAAGTTGCCTTGGCTCGTCAAATCTATGCCGGTATTTTGGAAGTTCATCCCGATCATGCTCCGACGTTGATCAGCTTGGCCATGAGCCATTTGGCCGTTGGTGAGTACGAGCAATGCGATACGCTTCTCAAAGAGAAGGTGTTGGCTGTGAATCCGGAAGATTCCGACGCATTGGCTTATTTGGGTCTTAGCGCCTTCTTGGCTGGTCGTCGTGACGAAGCCGACGAGATCCTCAAGCGCGTTCCGGCCGGCTCGACGGCTGCAACGATGGCACAAAAGGTGCTTGAGAGCCTTTAATAAAAAATGATTGAATCGGCAGGCTTGGAAGCATTACAACGTCTGCAACAAGTCCGGGATGCTTGGCAGACGAGTTCGGCACAGGGTTCTTTGGATTCTGTGCCGCAGGCGCTTGCGGACGAGTTTAAAGCGTTGATGCAACAAGATGTGGTCGGTTTGAATTATGTGAATCAGGTCGATGGAGCCGGGCTTGAAGTCCTGGGCGCTAACTCCTCGACCGATTCGTCGTTGGTTTCAGATCCCTCGCAGGATCTGGCAGTCGATCGACCGAGCGCTGATGGTTTGAGTTTACAAACGCCGGCTGAGTTATTAGGGCTGCAATGTAGTGTGAACATGCAACTGTTTGAGACGAAGATGATGTCGGCAATGCGTGATCACGCCGCTCAAGATTTTGAGCAAATCCTTAAATCCAACAGTTGATGACGGCCCGAGGCGATTGGGCGTCGGGACAACAATTTTTCCGTGAATGGAGTGATTATGAGCTTCTTGCATTCGATGACTATGCGTCAGTTCAAGCGACCGATGATCGGTTTGGCTTGTGTGGCTGCGCTTGTCTTGACCGGTTGCAAGTCTGAGGTGTATCAAGGGCTTTCGGAGAATCAAGCCAACGTGATGATGTCGGTTTTGCTGAAAAACGGCATTGACACGGAAAAGACGGCGTCCAAAGAGGGTTACACGCTTTCGGTCGATAGCGACAAGGTCGTTCAAACGTTGGAATTGATGCGCGAAAACAACTTGCCCCGTGCCGATTACGAGAACATGGGTCAGGTTTTTGCCGCCAAGGGCATGATTTCTTCCGCGACGGAAGAACAAGCTCGCTTGAGTTATGCCATTTCGCAAGAATTGTCCGAGACTTTCTCGCAAATCGACGGTGTGTTGACCTCTCGTGTTCACGTGGTTTTGGCTCAAAAAGATTTGACGACGGGCAAGATGACGCAACCTTCCGTTGGCGTTTTCTTGCGTCATACGCCTTCTTCTCAAGCTCCGCATTTGGTCTCTCGCATTCGTGAGTTGGCTGCTAATGCCGTGCCGGGTTTACAACAGGATAAGGTTTCGGTGATGTTGGTGCCGGTTCGTGAAACGGTCACGGTGCCGATGCCTCAAGAAGGCAAGCTCACCACAAGCAACAAGTCTTGGATTTTGTACGCAGCGGGGGCACTGTTTGCGCTCTCGTTGGGGGCATTGGGCGTGACCGGCTCTTACTGGATGCGTCAGCGTAGAAGAAAGGATCAAGTGGAAGGATCCGATTCGTCGGGTTCGACTCAAGCCTAATATCGATTGGAACAGTGGGGCATGTCAATGTCCCTTTGTTCCTTCAGAAAGGCAATAGGTTTATTGAATGAATCGACATTTTTTCCGAGAGTTATTGGAAGAAAACCCGCGATTGCTGCAAAAAATGATGCAGTTTAACGGTCGTGCGTTTGAAATGTCTCATTTGCCCCGTGGTGGCATTTGGGATGCAGTCGAGCGCTATCCGGATTTGGTCGCGGCGTTAACTCACGGACAAACGCGTTTGGATCCGTTGATGGGTCAAGAACCGGTGTATTGGGGCTTTACAGAAGAGTCGCATCGGTTGGCGTTTATGTCGAGTGACGAGATCTCGCGTTTGGGCCGCATCGTTGCCGTGGCTGTTTATGCTGAAGAAATTGCCAAGACGGTCGATCGGGCTAACGTGTTGGCGATCAAAAAGTTTTTGGGTGAGCCGTTATACGACTATGGCTTGACCCGAGCCCGCTTTCAAATCGGCGGTTTGCGTAAATCGTTGATTTCGGTGTTTGAAAAGGGGACGTTGTCGGAACGTTTGGCTTGGATGGCTCGCCTGGCGATTGAAACGATGCGACGAAACTGGCCGATTGAATTGGTTGAAAAAACCGACAAGGTCTTCGGTCAGCTCGACTATCCGAGTTTGCCGGAATCAGTGCAACTCACCGATGAGACCCGCCGTCAACTTTGGTATTTCATGAAAAAAATCATCCTCAGGGAGTTCGATCAAAAATGGGCACAGTATTTCGCTTAAATTCTGAATTGCCGACGCCTGAGGTCGGTACGAAAATCGTGAAAGCCGATGAGTATGCGGCGGTTTTGGATGCAGCTGAATTGATCAAAGCCGCTCAAAAGAAGGCCGACGAGATCATTCAAGACGCACAACGCACTTACGAAGAACGTTATCAACAAGGCTACGAAGACGGTGTGGAAGCCGGCAAGATGGAAAACGCCTTGAAGATGATGGAAACCGTGGTTGCCTCGGTGGAATTCATTGAAAACATCGAAAAGACCGTGGTGAGCGTTGTTAACCAATCGGTCAAAAAGATCATTGAAAACTTTGATGACGAAGAGCGCATCAAGGGCATCGTCAATACGGCTCTCAACCATGTCCGTGGCCAACAAAAGGTGACGGTTCGCGTGCATCCGAAGGATGAGCCGGTGGTTGCAAAGATGTTGGCTTTGCAAACGGCCGGTTCTTATATCACCGTGGTTGCCGATGGTCATTTACAACCCGACAGCTGTATTCTTGAAAGCGAACTCGGCGTGATCGATGCGTCTTTGAAGACGCAATTAAAGACGCTTGAGGCGGCTTTCTCGGCAAAGATTAAGCAATAACATGGCATTTGATTATTTAGGCCCACTTCTTCAACAAGCGGTTCAAACGACCACGACGGTGGATGTTCGCGGTCGTGTGGAGCAAGTTGTCGGTACGATCATTCGCGCCGTGGTTCCCGGTGTGAAGGTCGGTGAACTTTGCATCTTAAAAAATCCCTGGGAAAACTTTGAGTTGAAGGCCGAAGTGGTCGGCTTTATCAAAAATGTGGCCCTGTTGTCTCCCTTGGGCAGTTGCCAAGGGGTGTCGCCCGCAACCGAAGTGATCCCGACCGGGAAGATTTTGTCCATTCCTGTCGGTCCCGAATTGTTAGGTCGTGTGGTCGACGGTTTGGGCCAACCGCTCGATGGTGGTCCGGAATTGCGTTGCCGTACGCACTATCCGATTTTTGCGCCGGCTCCCAATCCGATGACGCGTAAGGTGATCAATAAGCCTATTACGTTGGGCCTTCGCAGTCTTGACGGAATGTTGACCTGCGGTGAAGGGCAACGGATGGGTATTTTCGCTGCAGCGGGCGGTGGTAAGTCCACCTTGCTTTCCACATTGATCAAGGGTTGTAGTGCCGACGTTTGTGTGTTGGCTCTAATCGGTGAACGTGGTCGCGAAGTGCGTGAATTCATCGAACGCGATTTGGGTCCGGAGGGTCGTAAGAAGGCAGTGTTGGTCGTTTCGACGTCGGACCGCTCTTCGATGGAACGCTTAAAAGCAGCTTATACCTCGACGGCCATTGCCGAGTATTTCCGTGATCAAGGCAAGAGTGTGCTTTTGATGATGGATTCGGTGACACGTTTTGCGCGTGCACAACGTGAGATTGGTTTGGCTGCCGGTGAACCGCCCACTCGTCGCGGTTTCCCGCCGTCGGTGTTCTCGGAATTGCCGAAATTGATGGAACGAGCAGGCAACAACGATAAGGGTTCGATCACAGCGCTTTACACGGTGTTGGTCGAAGGCGATGACATGACCGAACCGATCGCTGACGAAACGCGCTCCATTTTGGACGGTCATATCGTTTTGTCTCG
>JAFNZB010000252.1 GCA_017383055.1 Burkholderiaceae bacterium
GCTTTGAGTGTCGATCCGATGACCGCTCGTCGATTGCGCGAAGCGAAGAACCAAAATGTGCGCCGTGATTTGACCTTAGGACGCAACGGTGGCAAGCACCGCCTGATCAAGTAATCGAAAAAACTGGAAAAAAACCTTCCTAATCCTCCCAAAAAAATCCTCAGATAGGATAAAATGCGGCGTTAATCTAAAAAGACCACATTTCTACGGTGTGGTCTGTGGTGAGTTTTTTTTTTGCCCTGAGGTTAACCAACCATGCGTATTCGCCAAAAGGCTCTCACGTTTGACGACGTGCTCCTCGTCCCCGCATATTCCAACATCCTTCCCCGCGATACGGTCTTGAAGACCCAAATCACGCGTAAGACCTTCTTGAACATCCCGATGGTGTCCGCTGCTATGGACACGGTGACGGAAGCCAACTTGGCTATCGCTTTGGCTCAAGCCGGTGGTATCGGTTTCATCCACAAGAACATGAGCGCTAAGGCTCAAGCCGAACAAGTGGCACGCGTGAAGCGTCACGAAGCCGGTGTGGTTGCTGATCCGGTGACGGTTACGCCGGAAATGACGGTTGGTGAAGTGTTGCGTTTGAGCCGCGAACGCCGCATCTCCGGTTTGCCGGTCGTTGCAGAAGACCGCAAGGTTTTGGGTATGGTCACGAGCCGTGACTTGCGTTTTGAAACGCGCATGGACATCCCGGTTTCTCAAATCATGACGCTGGCTGAACGTTTGGTCACGGTCAAGGAAGGCGCTGCACTTGATGAAGCCAAGAAGTTGATGCATCAACACCGCGTCGAACGCGTGTTGGTCGTTGACGATGCATTCCACCTCTGCGGTTTGATGACCGTTAAGGACATCATCAAGGCCGGTGAACACCCGAATGCCGCTAAGGACGCACAAGGTCGCTTGTTAGCCGGTGCTGCCGTTGGTGTTGGCGGTGACACGGAACAACGTATCGAAATGCTCGTTGATGCCGGCGTTGACGTGTTGGTGGTCGACACCGCTCACGGTCACTCCGAAGGCGTTTTGAGCCGCGTTGAATGGGTTAAGAAGCACTATCCGGAACTCCAAGTGATCGGTGGTAACATCGCTACGCCGGAAGCCGCTTTGGCTTTGGTTGACCGCGGTGCTGACGGCGTTAAGGTCGGTATCGGCCCGGGTTCCATCTGTACGACCCGTATCGTTGCCGGTGTTGGCGTTCCGCAAATCACGGCCGTTGCTACGGTTGCTGACGCTTTGAAGGACACGGGCGTTCCGTTGATCGCTGACGGTGGTATCCGCTTCTCCGGCGACATCGCTAAGGCTATCGCAGCCGGTGCTCACGCTGTCATGATGGGCGGTATGTTCGCTGGTACGGACGAAGCTCCGGGTGAAGTCGTTCTTTACCAAGGTCGTTCCTTCAAGAGCTACCGCGGTATGGGTAGCTTGGGCGCCATGACGAAGGGCTCCGCTGACCGCTACTTCCAAGACAACAACTCCGGTAACATCGACAAGTTCGTTCCGGAAGGTATCGAAGGTATGGTTCCGTACAAGGGCCCGCTCGCTAACATCGTCTATCAAATGATCGGTGGTTTGCGTTCTTCCATGGGCTACTGCGGTTGCTCCACGATCGAAGAAATGCGTACGCGCGCTGAATTCGTCGAAATCACGGCTGCCGGTATGCGTGAATCTCACGTCCACGACGTCCGTATCACGAAGGAAGCTCCGAACTATCGTCAAGAACAATAAGATAGTTCACTAACAAAACGCGACAGACAATGTGCTGTCGCGTTTTGCGTTTGTTTTTCGGAAAAGTGACTAACGACTCAAACCTAAAAATTTTTTGACTTAAGGCACAGTCGGTTACGTAATTTTTCTTACAAATTAATAAATCGCCGAACACGGCGCTCGTTATAATATTTGGGTTAGAAAAGGGGACCCGACGAGCGTCATGGACGCGTGTTCGGGAATGTAAAGTTTTTGAATATTGTTTTAGGAGAACTCCAATGTCCACTATTGTCCGCCCCGAATCGATGGAGCGCATCACCAATGAAGCCCTTGCTACGGCTTTCATTGAAGAACAAGTGAAGCTTGTTCGTGAACAAGTCGGTGACAAGAAGGTTTTGTTGGCTTTGTCCGGCGGTGTTGACTCCTCCGTCGTGGCTGCTTTGTTGATCAAGGCTATCGGCCAACAACTCGTTTGCGTGCACGTCAACCACGGTTTGCTCCGTAAGGGTGAACCGGAACAAGTCGTCGAAGTGTTCGGTAAGAAGTTGAATGCTAACTTGGTCTATGTTGAAGCCATCGATCGCTTCTTGGACAAGTTGGCTGGCGTTGCTGAACCGGAAATGAAGCGCAAGATCATCGGTGCTGAATTCATCCGCGTCTTCGAAGAAGAAGCTCGCAAGCAAGAAGGCATCGAATTCTTGGCACAAGGTACGATCTACCCGGACATCTTGGAAAGCCATGGCGTGAAGGCTCACCACAACGTGGGTGGCTTGCCGGACGATCTCCAATTCGGTTTGGTCGAACCGTTGGCATTGCTCTACAAGGACGAAGTCCGTATGGTCGGTAAGACGCTTGGTTTGCCCGACGAAATGGTCTTCCGTCAACCGTTCCCGGGTCCGGGTCTTGGCGTTCGTTGCTTGGGCGCTATCACGCGTGACCGCTTGGAAGCTGTTCGTGAATCCGACGCTATCTTGCGTGAAGAATTCGCTAAGAACGGTTTGGAAGGTAAGGTTTGGCAATACTTCACGGCTATCCCCGACTTCAAGAGCGTCGGTGTGAAGGACGACAAGCGCACGGACGCTTGGACGGTCATCATCCGCGCTGTGAACACGGTGGACGCTATGACGGCTACGGTTGAAAACGTTCCGTTCGCTTTGTTGCAACACATCACGCAACGCATCACGAGCGAGGTGGAAGGCGTTAACCGCGTGGTCTTTGACTTGACGCCGAAGCCCACGGGCACGATCGAATGGGAATAATCTCAAAGATCTAACCCATTGATTCTTAAGGAAAGCCTCTCGATGAAAGTCGAGAGGCTTTTTGCATGTGGATCGTTGGAAAATATCTTTCCATTGGTTTGATAAAGGTCAATAATTAGTTTTGTCGACAGTATCATCAGTAGTAATACTGTCACTTTTTGTAAGTGACTGAAAGTAAAGAGAAAATCGATTTTCTTGGTAATGGGGTGATAAATGTTGGGGACCGATGTTTGAAATGCGTTATGGATTCTTTTTGATGAAAGATGTTGAGGGTTTTTGTGAAATGATGATAACTTTGAGTTATTTAATGAAAGAAGATTGATTTTTGATTTGTCTGGGGTTGTCAATGGTCGACTGAAGTGATCGAATGGTTGGGTATTGCTTTGATCGAGTCTGAAAAGAGCATCTATGCAAATGGCTTGTTTCTTACGTGGTGCTGTAGTATGGTTTAGAGATGTGAAGTAAGAATAGTCATTCTTTCGGTGATTCGAGCTGATTGATGATCAAAGATCGAAGGAGTAAACAATGAGCCTTAAAAATCGCGACTTTTTGAAGATTGCCGACTTCTCGCCCGAGGAGATCGAGTTCTTGGTGAAATTGGCCGGTCAATTGAAGTATTTGCGCCGAGCCGGTCAAGAACCGCAATTTTTAAAGGGTAAGAACATTGCTTTGATCTTTGAAAAGACGTCCACGCGTACGCGCTGTGCTTTTGAAGTGGCTGCTTTTGACCAAGGTGCTCACACGACGTATTTGTCTGAAGGCTCTCAAATCAGTGTCAAAGAATCCATTGCCGATACCGCTCGCGTATTGGCCCGTATGTATGATGGCATCGAATATCGCGGTTATGGTCAAGCCATTGTTGAAGAGTTAGCCGCTCACGCGAGCGTCC
>JAFNZB010000016.1 GCA_017383055.1 Burkholderiaceae bacterium
CGCTCATGAAGCGGGCGGTAAGCGCATCGTTGTCGTTTATCCTGCCGATGCAATCCGAGCCGATGCCGCCGCAACCTTTTTGAAGAATTTGGAAGAGCCGCCTGCCAAGACGACGTTCTTACTTGTTGCCGAAGATTTGGATCGCGTGTTGCCGACGATCCGTTCCCGTTGTCGTCTTTTGCGCGCCAAGGGACCGAGTTATGAAGAAGCGATCTCATGGCTTAAAAGCCAAGGCATCGGTGACGCTGATGACGCCTTAGCCCGCGCTTCGGGTCGTCCGTGTCAGATCCTTGATGAAAAACGCATCGAAGGTGATCCTGAGATCGATCCCAAGGTCAAAGAACAGCTTTTGATGTTGAGCTCGTTACCGAAGATGGTTCGTGACGATCTTTTGCGTGTGCTTTCGATGGGTAAAGACTTGCCGCTCGATCGCATTGCTGTGAAAGAAGGCCGCACGGCCTTGCCTGTGGCTGCCGTTTTGCCTGTGATCTATCGATGGGGCTATGACCTCTTGGCCGTTCAACAAGGCTTGAACCCGCATTACTTCCCGCAATACGCCGACGCCATGAAGAAAATCCTTCAAGGCGTCAAGGTCGAGCATTTGTATGCGTGGTTTGATACGTTGAAGTCCCTACAACGCACGGTCAACCATCCGCTCAATGCCCAATTGGTGATCGAGCAGACGCTGCTTCGCTATCGTCGCATGATGATGGGCAAAGCGTTCGACTAAAAGACCTTCATATTTTTCATGGCACGCGCCACTTCCGCCTCTTCAGGCGTCAAGTAACGGCTTGTCGTTGCCACTGAGGCATGGCCCATCGCGTTTTGAACAACGTTGATGGGCATTTTGCTTTTGAGCGCACTGGTGGCAAACGTATGACGTAACCAGTGAGTGGAACTGGCTCGAAGCTTCGCGGCGGCCATCGGTTCCGTGCCTTCGATCTCACGGGCACAATTTTCTAAAAACTGCTCCAACGTTCGGTAAAGACCGGAGCGGCTCAATCCGCGTTTGACGCCTTGACCTTGAGACAATTTGGCTTCAGCCCCTCGCCCTAAAGAAGCCAGAAGCGGCGTTTCCGGCGCAACAATCCCGAGCTCAGGCAAGTCCCGATGGTGCAAATAATGATTGATCATCACCACTTGCTCGTCTTGTAGCGGCAAGCGTCTTACCTTGTCGCCTTTACCGATCACTTCGATCACTTTGATGGTTTCGCCATCGACCATGCGTTCGGTAATCCACTCGGCACGGGCATTGAGCATTTCGCTTGCACGAAGTCCTAAGCCTTTGCCCATCATCAAAATCACGGCCAATCGAGCCTTCGCTTCATCGTCTTCAAGATGCATGAAATAGTCGCTTACCTGTGCCCATTGATCGTCACTGAAACTGCGATCGGCGTATTCCTTCGGAGCGCCCTCGCCATCCAAGAAGGGGACTTTTCGCGTGATTTGATCGAAGGGGTTATGGATGATGTATCCCGTTTTCGTCAAAAAGTTAAAAAGTTGACGCACGGTCATCAAGGCCATCTTGCGTGAGGTGTGCGATAACGGGGCGTTAAAGGGGCGCCACTGCGGATCGTTTCGTGGCGTGTTTTTAGCGCCCAACCAATCGTGCTGCGGCAGATTCCATTGTTGAGACCAAAGGGAGTCGGGTGTTCGCCCCAATTGTTCGAGCCATCGCAAGTAAAGCGAAGCTTCTTCCAATCCCACGGAACTTAAAGCGATTTGACGCTCTTGGGTACACCAAAGCAAAAAACGTTCGGCTTCTTTTCGATAAACACCTTGCGTATTCACATTATTGGCACGTGCGACAAGCCAGGAGCGAATCGCCGACAAGTCGTCGGTCGCTTCTAAGCTTCGTGAATGATTGTCACCTCGATTGCTCCCTTCACGACCGTCTAACCCCAACGGCAAAACGATGCGTTCAAAAGGAACAATATTGGGATTGGGCGCAGGCAAATGTTCACGAATCAAGTCTTTTTTCGGCTTTAAAAGCCGATATTCGTTGAACCAAGATTCAAGCTCAAGACGCTCTTTATCAGTCAGCCCCAACACTTGGCACGCATCCTCTTGATAAGCCTTGACCAAATCTTTCACTTTCAAAAGACCGCATTTAAGGAGTCGAACCACAAAAGACGGTTCAAAGTATTCCACCAAAAGCGAGGTATTTTTGACTTTTTGAGGACGATCTGAAAGCAAAAGGGGCATGATCAATAAAGAATTATGTTGCGTATTAATTTTTCGATTCTACTGCTTCTTGGTAAGATTGGGGCGTTTTACTTGTCAGAGTTTCAATTGCAATGTCGTTTAAACGTTTATTTTTCATTATTGTCGGCATCCTCACGTTGATTCTGTCGGTCTTGGGTGTCGAGTCGTTGATCGTTGGCGAGCGCGATTCCATCGTCCATCAAGTTTTTTCGAAACCCGTGCAACGGTTGATCTCCAGCTCAAAAACGGCCAATAACCAATTGGTCGTTGCCATCGATGATGAAATCGGCAATGAAATGACGGCACCGTTGCTTCGCAAGACGATCGATGCCTTGGATGCACATGCTCAATCCGAAGGGAAATTCTTAGTCGTCAAGTACGTTGACCGTGAAATGTTGTTGGACGATGTCGCATCCGGCGCCATCGATTTGGTCATCAGTAACGCGGACATTTACGCAGAAATGGCGTTCGACGAACGCGTGAAAGCCATCGCTTCGCTTTGGTTCCCGCAAGCCAAGGGGCCGGAGCATTCGTCTGCCAGTACCATCATCGTTCGAAGCGACAATCCCAACATTTACACGTTGGCGGACCTTTCTCGAGCCGAATATTCAATCGTGGCACAAAAAGAGCATTCGTTCTCCGGTTTTGTCGTGGCGAAAGACCAATTGGCTCGCATGAACTTCAACTACAAGAAGATTCTGGAAAAGACTCGATTTACCGAACAAAACCACGTACTCGATGTGCTTCGTGCGGTGAAGAACGGCGAAGCCGACGTCGGTATCGTCTCGGCATGTGCGATCGAACACATGATGGAACTCAACCTGACGCACTTGTTTGACTATCGCGTGATCAATCCGCAACCGTATGAAAACCTGACCTGTCAACACTCCACCCCCACGTACCCGAGCTTTGTGGTCTCGATGTACAGCGGCATCCGTAGCGAACAACCTTGGGAATTCGGTAGTGTCCTTTACGGTTTGCAATTGCCGGGCGGTTTTAAATGGACGGCGCCCGCCAACTTCCGCGAACTCTATGACTTGATGTATCGCTTGCGAGTCGGTCCCTATGACAATTTGACCAATTCGGCCATTTACCGCTTCTATCAAGAAAACCGCACCTTGGTGATCACCACGCTTTTCTTGGTGATCGGCGGGTTCTTGTACAACTTGGTGGTGTCTTTGGAAGTGGCTCGACGCACCCGCGCTTTGCGCTCAGCTTTGAAAGAACGCGACCGCATCGCCAAACATCAAGAAGAAAGTAATCACTACATCTCTCGCTTGGAAAAGACGGGGATCGTGGGCCAAATGTCGAGTTTGATCGCTCACGAATTAAAGCAACCCTTGGCCACGGTCACGAACTACTCCCGTGGACTTTTGCGTCGCATCGATCGCGGCACGGCTGACAAAGACACGATCGTGAAGATCCTCAAGGAGATCGAATACCACACAGAACGCGCTAACGAAATCGTCGATCACGTCCGCAGTTACGCCAAGCAACGTGAGATTCATCGTGAGATCGTCGATCTTCGTGTGATTGCTGCCAAGACCGTTGCGACCTTTGAACGTTCGGGTCGTACGACGATCCCGGTAGTGATTGAAGGGGAAACCTTGGCGTTGGTCGAAGCCGATGCGTGGGAAGTGGAATTGGCGCTCTTTAACCTCTTAAAGAATGCGGCCGATGCGTTCAACGAAGTCCATCCGGTGCGACTCGATGATAATAGCATCATCCGCATCATCATCGAGGACCGTGGGGATGCTTGGTGGTTGAAGGTGATC
>JAFNZB010000253.1 GCA_017383055.1 Burkholderiaceae bacterium
GACCGTGTGGTCAAGGCTCAACCGATGCTCGAAGAGACGATCAACGACTAACTTGTTTTTTTGAACTTGGCGTGAGCCCTGCGGTGAGCGCCAAGACAGTTTTTTATCCATCAATCATTGGGGAATATAAACATGCCTACCATTAACGTCATTGTTGCTCGTGAGATCTTGGACAGCCGCGGCAATCCGACGGTCGAGTGCGAAGTGCACTTGGACTGCGGTGTCTTCGGTCGTGCTGCTGTTCCGTCCGGTGCATCCACGGGTGTTCGCGAAGCTTTGGAATTGCGCGATAAGGACGAACGCTATTGCGGTAAGGGCGTCATGAAGGCCGTCCAAAACGTTCATTTGAAGATCAATCCGCTTTTGGTTGGCTACGATGTGACCGACCAAGCTGCGATTGACGCTGAAATGATCGCTGAAGACGGTACGGAAAATAAGAGCAACTTGGGCGCCAACGCTATGTTGGGCGTTTCCATGGCTTGCGCTCGCGCCGCTGCTGACTACGTGGGTATGCCGCTTTATCGCTACTTGGGCGGTATGGGCGCCGTGCAAATGCCGGTTCCGATGATGAACGTCATCAACGGCGGTGCACACGCTAACAACAACCTCGACATCCAAGAATTCATGATCATCCCGGTTGGCGCTCCGAGCTTCCGTGAAGCCGTTCGCTACGGTGCTGAAACGTTCCATGCTTTGAAGAAGATCATCAACGATCGCGGCATGAGCACGGCAGTGGGTGACGAAGGCGGTTTCGCTCCGAACATCGACAGCCATGAAGAAGCCATCGAATTGATCATCTCCGCCATCGAAAAGGCCGGTTATGTTCCGGGTAAGGACATCGCCATCGGTCTCGACTGCGCCGCTTCCGAATTCTTCGAAGAAGGCAAGTACGTTCAACCGGGTCAAGGCAAGTCCTACACGGCTGAAGAATGGATCGACGTGTTGGCCTCTTGGGTTGCCAAGTACCCGATCATCTCCATCGAAGACGGTATGGCTGAAGGCGACTGGGAAGGTTGGAAGAAGTTGACGGACGCTTTGGGCCGCAAGGTTCAATTGGTTGGTGACGACCTCTTCGTGACGAACCCGACGATCTTGGCCGAAGGTATCGAAAAGGGTGTGGCTAACTCCATCCTTATTAAGGTTAACCAAATCGGGACGATGTCCGAAACGTTGGCTGCCATCGAAATGGCTAAGCGCGCCGGTTACTCCGTCGTCGTTTCTCACCGTTCCGGCGAAACGGAAGATGCCTTCATCGCTGACTTGGCTGTCGGTTTGAACGCCGGTCAAATCAAGACGGGTTCCATGAGCCGTAGCGACCGTATCGCTAAGTACAACCAATTGCTCCGCATCGAAGAAGATTTGGGCGAACAAGCCGTTTACCCGGGCCGCGATGCTTTCTATTGCATCAAGGAATGGACGATCTAATCGTTCCTGTCTCTGATCGTATTCAGTAGATAAAAAAACGGGGCCAGAATGAGAACACCGAAGTTGATCGTTTGGATTTTGGCGATCCTCTTGGCGTTGAGCATCTGGCCCTTGTTTTTTGGACAAGGCGGTTTTTTCCGTCTTCAAGAATTGCGTGAACAACACGCTGTTTTGCAGGCTGAAAATGCCAAGCTTTTAGCCAGCAATCAACAATTGGCTGCCGAGGTCGAGTCGTTGAAGACCGGTCAGGAAGCCGTCGAAGAACACGCTCGTCACGACCTCAATATGGTGCGCCCGGGCGAAGTCCTTTTCCGTGTCAGTCGCCCGCAACGGGTGGTGCCGGGTTCTCAAATCTCAGCCGACGTCATCAACGATCCGATGTATCGTCCGGAAGCTTCGACTTCCCAAACCGTCAAGCCTTATACTCCCAACGAAAAAGAGCTTGGCGTCGAAGTGCCGCCTAAGGCGAAACACTGAATTTTTACCTAAGTCAAGCCCCCTAGGACAATCCTTAATTTTTGAGAATTCGTCACTGAAATACGGGATAATTGCGACATTGTTTTTCCGTGTGGGAGAAGTGTCGTGGCTACGATTGTCAAACCTCAAGATCTCGTTGAAGAAGCCCGTTTTGCGGCAGAAGTTCGCCATCAGATCCATCGATTCCCGGAAGTGGGTTTGGATCTTCCAATCACGGAAAAATTCATTGTTGAAACCTTAAAAGCCATGGGCGTTGAAGAGGTCTACTCTCGCGTGGGCGGTGAAAACGTGGGCGGTGTGGTCGCCGTGATTCGCGGCAATCGTCCGGGCCGAACGATCGGTCTTCGAGGTGACTCCGACGCGTTACCGTTGAACGAAAATACGGGAGATCCGTATACGAGCCAACACACGAAATGCCACC
>JAFNZB010000254.1 GCA_017383055.1 Burkholderiaceae bacterium
CTTGCTTGGTCATGGAGACGGAGTTCAAGAGGCTCGATTCGGTACGCACGACACGCATGCCGCGACCGCCACCGCCGCCACTGGCCTTAATAATGACCGGGTAGCCGATCTTGCGAGCAATTGCAAGCACTTCATCGGGATCGTCGGGCAAGGCACCGTCAGAACCCGGCACGCACGGCACGCCGGCTTCGATCATGGCCTTCTTTGCGGAGACCTTGTCGCCCATGATGCGAATGGATTCGGCGCGCGGGCCGATGAATGCGAAACCGGAACGTTCGACACGTTCGGAGAAGTCGGCATTTTCGGACAAGAAACCGTAACCCGGGTGGATGGCTTCCGCATCGGTGACTTCTGCAGCACTGATGATGGCCGGGATGTTGAGATAGCTATCGGTGGAAGATGCCGGACCGATACAAACGGATTCGTCTGCCAAGCGAACATACTTGGCATCGGCGTCGGCCGTGGAGTGCACCACGACCGTCTTAATACCCATTTCTCGGCACGCACGTTGGATGCGTAAGGCAATCTCACCGCGATTGGCGATTAAGACTTTTCCGAACATAGTAATTAGCCGATGATGAAGAGCGTTTGACCGAATTCGACCGGTTGACCGTTTTCAACACAGATTTCCTTGACCGTGCCACTCGTTTCAGCTTCGATTTCGTTCAAAAGCTTCATGGCTTCGATGATGCAGAGGGTTTGACCGGCCGTGACCTTGTCACCGACGTTCACGAACGGAGCGGCACCAGGGCTCGGAGCACGGTAGAACGTACCGACCATCGGGCTCGTCACAGGCGTACCTTCGACCTTGGCTTCTTCAGCTGCGGGAGCCGGAGCTGCGGCAGGAGCCGGAGCGGCAGCGACCGGAGCCGGGGCAGCGGCAACGACCGGAGCGGCGACCGGAGCAGCCACTGCAACGGTTTGAACTTTGTTAACGATACGAACCTTGTCGTTTTCTTCCGTGACTTCGAGTTCAGCAATGCCGCTTTCAGCGACCAAGTCGATCAAAGTCTTCAATTTACGAAGATCCATTCGGAGTACTCCTTAATAAAAATTCCTCGTTTTGCCTCAATTTCCTGTGTTTTTGATGAAAATAAACGCAAGAAGGGCGAAAACATCACAAATTAACAAGCATTGTGGACCTTTTTTACACAAATATCTAGAGGGTAAAAAGTGCTATTTTCAAGTTTGTAGCATTTAGCAACAATTTCAGCCCCCATCTCAGCCAAATGGATGACAATCGTAGGTATTTGCAGAGAGATGAAAACAGATAAGGCCAAATTATCTCTTACGGGGTATTGATTAATGAATGTAATTCGTTTTTGTCGATTCGACCGGCCGATTCCAGTGAATTTTGGTGTTCGTCGGGTGTTTTTTTATAGCGATGGGTGTAAAGGTCTTTGGCTCGAAAGACTTCTAAACGGATGCCGACACGACGAAGGTGCTTGTCTTTTTTCAAAAAGAGACTGTCTCGAGGAATGTTAACGAGCCAACCGTAAGCGATTTCAGCTTGGGGTTTGGCTGGTTCCGGATCGATCACTTCAAAGTCGATGCCTGCTTGCATGAGTGCGATCTCCACCGATTTCGTGTCATCGGTGAATGCAGCCAGACGAAGGTTGGAATAAACGGTGGCGCAACCGTTCAAGACACTACCCGTCAGGTAGAGTGGAAAATCGACCTGCTCCATGACGAAAAAAGCCAGTTGACGCCAATGGCGAAGGATGGCGGCATGGTCGGGTTCCAACAAATAGAGCTCGCGGCGCAAAGTCGTTTCGATTAATTCGGCGTTGGGCCAGTCGCGGCTTGACTCAACGTAATCGGCCACGATTTCTCGAGCTTCTTGCCAAGATGCCCCTTGCATGATTTCATGGGCGATTGCCATGGCGAGAGTTTGCGTCGTTTTTTGCGTCATCATGAGAAAAAATCCTTTGCCAATACGCAGAAATATACAGGAATGCGTCAGCCGAAAGCGCTAAAATTTGTTCTTTGGTATTTCAGTGAAATCAAGTCAAAATGCATATCCATATTTTGGGCATCTGCGGCACGTTCATGGGCGGTGTCGCTCAGTTGGCTGTAGCGGCCGGTCATCGTGTCACCGGTTGTGATGCTCACGTTTATCCGCCGATGAGTGATCAGTTGCAAGCGGCCGGTATCGAATTGATCGAAGGGTACGGTTTAGAGCAGTTGCAATTGGGTGCCGACATGTACGTGATCGGTAATGCCATTTCGCGCGGCAATCCGCTCTTAGAAGCAATCCTTGATCGTGGTCTTCCCTATACGTCGGGTCCGCAATGGCTTAGCGAAGCCGTATTACAGAAAAAACACGTTTTAGGTGTGGCGGGTACCCATGGTAAAACCACGACGGCTTCCATTTTGGCTTGGATCCTTGATTATGCAGGGCTCAATCCCGGCTTTTTAATCGGGGGCGTTCCTGAGAATTTCTCTCACTCGGCTCGATTGACCGATTCGCGCTTCTTCGTGATCGAAGCCGATGAGTACGATACGGCATTTTTCGACAAACGTTCCAAGTTCGTTCATTACCGTCCCCGTACGGTCATTTTGAATAATTTGGAATTCGACCATGCTGACATTTTTGAAAATCTGGCGGCAATCGAGCGTCAGTTCCACCACTTGGTTCGTGCAATGCCTCAGACGGCTCAAATCGTGGTCAATGCTCAGTGCGAACCGTTGTCTCGAGTGTTGTCCATGGGCTGTTACAGTAAGGTTGTGCCTTTTGACGGGGAAAACGGTTGGACGATTGAACTCGATGGCGAAGTTCGATTGGATGGTCAAGCACTTGGCGTTTTAGAAATGCCGTTGATGGGGCGTCACAATCAGTTAAATACGTTGGCAGCCATTGCCGCGGCGGTGCAAGAGGGTGTGAAGCCTGAAGTAGCCATCGAGGCGATGAGGCATTTCGGTGGTGTGAAACGTCGTTTGGAAGTCAAAGGTTGTGAAGACGGCGTAACGGTTTTGGATGATTTTGCTCACCATCCGACCGCAATCCGAGAAACGATTGCTGCTTTGCGCCAAAAGATGGAAGGAAATGCTCGCATGATCGCCGTGTTGGAGCCTCGTTCCAACACGATGAAGATGGGGACGATGAAAGCGCAATTGCCTGAGAGTTTGACGGGTGCCGATCATGTCGTTTGTTATGCGGCA
>JAFNZB010000255.1 GCA_017383055.1 Burkholderiaceae bacterium
AAGACGACGCATACGCTTCAAAGCTTGGTGGGTCAGATTTTGGAAGTCTCGCGCTTGGAAATGGGCAACATGACGGTGGAAGCCAAGCCCGTGCATCTGAAATCATTGCTTGAAGATTTGGCGTTTGAATTTGAGCCTTTGGCTCAACAACGTGGCTTAGGATTCCGCTTAAAGAATTTGGACGTCATCGTCCATACCGATCCGCAATTGTTGATGCGTGCACTTCGCAATTTGCTCAACAATGCGCTCTCTTACACCAAAGAAGGGGAGATCGTTTTAGCCGCTCGTCTTTTGGGGCAAAAGCGCGTGAGCATTTGTGTCGTCGATAGTGGGTTGGGGATTGCCAAGGCCGATCAAAAGCGTATTTTTGAATCGTTTTATCGTGCTGAGACGACGAAAAACACCACCGAAGGTTACGGTTTGGGTTTGTCGATCGTTCGCATCATCGGTCAATTGCTCGATCTTCGTGTGAGTTTGGGTTCGCGCGTGGGGCGCGGTTCGATTTTCCGTTTGGAATTGCCTGTGCATGAGCAACAACAAGCGGAAATCTTCACGCGAGCTCACTTAACAAAGTCGACGTTTAAAACGTTGCCGGCCACGATCGTTTTGATTGAGGATAATGCGATTGTTCGAGAAAGTTTGAAAGTTTTGCTTGAAAGTTGGGGGGCACGCGTAATCGCGTCCGACTATCTCGATGATCAGACCGTGGAGGCAATTCGCTCGACGACCTTAGTGCATGCGATTTTGTGCGATTTTAATTTGGGTGACGATCGTTTGACAGGGTTGCAGTTGATTCCTGCAATCACGCGTTTGATCGGTTATCGAGTCCCTTCAATCTTGCTCACAGCCGTCTCGACCGATGAAATCCAAGCACAGTACATTCGAGAGTTGGCGCTTTTGAATGCTCAAGAGGCGGCACTTTTTGCGATGCCGCAAATCTTACAAAAACCGGCTTCGGGTGAGACGCTCAATGCAGCATTGCATGCAGCGGTAACCGAAGCCGAGGTTCGTATTGCGAAGAAAAGCTAATGCTTAGAGAGCCACTTCAAAACCGTGTCGACGCGCTTCCAAAAGTGCTTCGGTACGGTTGGTGGCGTTGAAGGCGCGATAGATAGCCGTCACGTGCGTTTTAACGGTGCCTTCGGACAAATTAAGTTCCTTGCAGATTCGCTTAATCGGTGCGCCCTTGGCTAACAAAGCCAACACATCCTTTTGACGCTCCGTTAAATGCACCGTTTCAACGTTGTGGCGTTGTGTATCACGATTCGTGAGCAAACTTGTGCGTTGCGCTTCGGCCAACAATTTCACGGGAATGTAAACACCACCGTTTAAGACGAAACGGATCGCAGCGGTTAAAAGAGCGGCATCCAAAGATTTCGGAATGAAGCCCGCGGCGCCCATTTGCAAAACCTTCACGATGCTGTGTTGATCGGTTAAACCGGACATCACCAAAATCTTCATCGTCGGATGGCGTTCCACAATGGTTTCCATCAAGCTCGTGCCCTCGACGCCGGGCATCGAAAGATCAAGAATCATCAAATCGGCCGTATCACCGTATTGATCGGCTAAAGCGAGAGCTTCGTCTTTGGAGTTGGCGGTGTAGACCGAGTTGTTTTGACCGTCAAAATCCTTGAGCAACATGCCCAATGCCATGGTCACGATGGAGTGGTCGTCAACGATGAGAAATTGCATGATCGCCTTTCGTAATCTCAAAAATCACAAAGTCAAATTGTAGCGAAAAAGAACCTGCGCAAGTACTCAGACTTGAGCAGGTTTGGAAGACTTTCTTTCTGGAGAACGGATACTTGGGAGAGTGTCCGTGCTTGGCTTGTTAGGGATATCCTATCCTAAATCTTTGGTATTGGATAGCGAAAAAATGCAAACAATTGTTGCAAGTTTTTCGAGAGGTGGATTGACGGATTTTTAGGCTAAAAATCCGTAAGATAGGTGATGGGAAATTTGTACTTGAAAGGACGTTTTCGTATGTTGCCTGAACACTTTGTCCCGGTTGCCGCTGACAAGATTTATCGTTTGTTCAATATTGGTGCGACGGGATTGATTGCTGCCGAATTCGAGGGCGACGTGGATGTGATGCCCGCCAGTTGGGTCTGCGCATTGGATTTGATTCCTTGTAAAGTGACGGCCGTAATCGATAAGACGCATTACACGCGCGCACTTGTTGAAAAGAGCGGTTATTTTGCGATTGGTTTACCCGGTGCGGGCATTGTGAAAGAAACGCTCTATTTGGGTAGTGTTTCTAAAAATGACGAACCCGACAAAATGGCGAAGAGTGGCGTAGCTTTGCTCGAGGTTCCTAATTCGACGATTCCGATGGTCGAAGGTTGTGTCGCTTGGGCTGTCTTTAAAGTGGTCTCGGAACCCCATAATGAAAAGTCTTACGATCTTTTCATCGGAGAGGCGGTTGCGGCTTGGGCGGATTCTCGAGTCTTTGAAGACGGTCATTGGCATTTCGAGACGGCTTCGGACGCATTGCGTACGTTGCATTATGTCGCGGGCGGTCATTTTTACAAGATCGGTGAGCCCATTGTCGTCGAATAAGAGGCAGGATGCGTACAATTACGTGCCTAGCAATTGGATTTTGTCGTAAGCAATGAATTTAGCCCCAAAAAACTTTTACCTTATGGCCGGTTCCGTGATTCCCAAGTTGTTGGTGTTCGCGGGTGCGCTTTTGGTCGCATGTATCGTTTGGATGTTCGCCTTTTCGTCGACGACCGCCATTGGTACGGCTGACATTTATTGGGTGTTCTATGCGCATTTGGCTGCGAGTGTCGTTTCTGTCGGGAGCTTCTTTATGTTGGCCATCATGAGCCTTGTGATGATCCTTCGTAAAGACAGTACTTTGACAGCGGCGCTGACGATGGCGATTGCGCCGACCGGCATCTTGATGACTGTCTTTGCGATTGGCGCGGGTGCACTGTTCGGTCGTACGCTTTGGGGTGTTTATTGGGTTTGGGACTTGCGCCTGACCGGTCTTTTGATCCAAATGCTCTTTTTCTTCGCATTCATTACGATTGCCAATACGCCGGGCTTGAGTTTGCAACGTCAAAACGATGTGCGTGCCGGTTGGGTGGCGATTTTTGGTGCCGTTTTATTACCGGTCGCATATTTTAGCTTTGACTTGGTGACCCCGATGCAACACGATTTGGGTAACAGTTTGGGTCGCTCGAGCGGTCAAGATGCGCCGATTCTGATTTCGATCATGCTGGGGATGTTTATTACCTATGCGACCGCCATGATTTTGGCTCGTACGCGTACGGTGATCCTTGAGCGCGAACACCGTGCTGTTTGGGCTCAAGACGATGCTTTGGAAGGGGTGCTGTGATGTCGGAATTAATTGAATTGCTGCACTTGGGGGAGGCCGGATGGTACGTGCTTTTGACGACCATTCTTGGCATCGTGCTTGTAATCATTGAGCTTTTTAGTCTCAAGAATCGCCGTCGCCGTGCCTATCAAACACTCATTCGTGAAGCTCGAGCTCGTCGAAGCGAAATGAACTTGTTGATTGACTAAAAATGCAAATAAGAAAAAAGCGAATCGCTAATAAAACGATTCGCTTTTTTTGTTGTTTAAAAAAATCGTGGCACGGACCGAATGTTACCTCGACTTTTTTTGATTGGGGTAAATGGGTTGCCCCTCACAAGGCGAACTTTAGCATAAACGCTTAAGGTTTTTTACTCAGTTCGTTGTTTTTCAGAATCAAGCGATAAACAAAGTTAATCAAACTTTGACTTTGCCCAAACTTTCGGTCGAGAGGCGTTTCCCCCAAAGCGTCATCTCGCAAGCCTTGCAATCAAAGGTCGCGCGATAGGTGCGGTTCGCTGTCTTCAAAATCAAGGGATCCGGACGATAAATGTCCTTTGTCGTCGGATCGGCTTTGATCTTATCAATGTTATCTTTCAAGCATCGACCCAAAGCAAAACGCACGCAATGCTTGGTGAGCATCACGGGGACTTCTCGGTCGATTTCTCCCGTTTCAAAAGCACCTTCTGTGATTGTAACGCCATGATTTTTGTAGAAATGCACGGCTTGCTCGTTGAGCACATTGGCACGGAAATCGCAGGTATCCGGGTAGGG
>JAFNZB010000256.1 GCA_017383055.1 Burkholderiaceae bacterium
ATATCGGTCTTCAAGCGCGGATGAACGATTAAAACCTTCATCGGGAAGTGATTGTAGACGTCCGTCAACAAATCGAATTCCGATTCATCACTCCAACCGACTCGAGTCTTCACGGAAATATCAATCCCCAAATCGGCACTGAAGATCGTGTCCAAGAATTGTTGAAGCTCGTTGGGTGTACGCAAAAAACCCGAGCCCTTTCCCTTGGCAACGACGGTCCCGGCAGGACATCCCAAATTGAGATTGACTTCGCTATAGCCCAAATCGGCCAAGGCTTTGGCGGCCCAAATGAAATCTTCCGTTCGACGGGTCAACAACTGAGGCACGGCCTCAAAACCGGCATTGACTTCCGGGGCGAGCTCTCGCAATTGACGTTCCGTGAATTTCGGAAGCGTCGTGGGCGTCACAAACGGAATGTAGTACTGGTCGGCACCACCAAAGAAGCGCGAATGCACTTGACGAAAGATGACCCCGGTGAGACCTTCCATCGGGGCCACGGTCAATAACGGAGAAGACGTCATATATAGATATTAGTTCTTCTTCATCAAGTCTTTGAGATTGGCAAACGGATTCGGACGTGCGGGTTCCACGATCTCTTCTTCGTCACCTTCGACTTCCGGCATTTCACAATCGTCGTGCTTGGGGAACGTCGGCAAGGAAAGGATCACTTCTTCTTGAACCCATTCGGCGACATTCATTTGATCGCTACCCACCACGATTTCCATGTCTTCATCTTCGTCGAGCGGCATGCGGTTGGCTTCCGCTTCGCTCTTAACAAACAAGAACGGCACTTCACGATCGATCTCGACCTTGATCGGCTTATTGCAATGCGTGCACGGCACTTCGACCGTCCCCGTGATCGTCAAAACGGCACCCGGCAAGCCCTTAGCGCCCTTCGTGCCTTGGATCGTGACTTCAAATTCACCTTCTTCATTGGCCAAGAACTTGCAAAGTTCCGGCATCTTGGCCACGGCAATCGTGCCCGTCAACGTTTGTTGATGGCGAGAAACGTTAAAAATGTCGACTTTAACTAAATTTTGATTAGACTTCGTCATGTCATTAAACCTTTAGATCGATATCTATAGATGCGTATGTTACCGAAATTAGTGTTGGGATCGAGCTCTCCCTATCGAAAAGAGTTGTTAGAACGTCTTCATCAACCGTTTTTGACCGATTCTCCCGAAGTGGATGAAACGGTTTTACCCGGAGAGACGCCCGAAAACTTGACGATCCGCTTGGCTAAAGCCAAGGCCATGGCCGTACACGCCAAGCACCCCGATGCCTTTGTGATCGGTAGCGACCAAGTCGCCGACTTGAACGGCACGATTTTGGGTAAGCCCCACACAAAGGAACGCGCATTCGAGCAATTGATGAGCATGCAAGGTCAAACGGTCCGCTTCTTGACCGCGCTTTGCATTGTCAATCCCGAAGGGAAAACCTTTGAAGCCATGGTGCCCACCACGGTCATCATGAAGACGCTCAAGCCCGAAACCGTTCGTGCTTACATCGATATCGAAGAACCTTTGAATTGCGCCGGCGCCGCGAAAATCGAAAAGTTGGGCGTGGCTTTGATGAAGTCGGTCACAAGTGAAGATCCGACCGCCTTGATCGGGCTTCCTTTGATCAAGACGATCAGCTTGCTTGCGCAAGCCGGTTTCCCCGTTTTGCCCGGTTTGGAAGACTAATATGAGCGGCACGCTTTATTTATTACCCAATCGTATCGCAGAGCGCCCTGTGATCGAAACGATTCCTCAACGCACGTTGGAAGTCTTGCGTCAAACGCGCGTCTTTTTGGCTGAAAATGCCAAGAGTGCTCGCGCTTACTTGAAGGCTGCCGAGCATCCCGGTCCGATCGCCGAACTCGCGATCATTGAAATCGGCCATGAACCCGATGCCAATCAAATCGAAGATTGGTTAAAGCCGCTTTACGACGGTCAAGATGTCGCGATTGTTTCCGAGTCCGGTTGTCCCGGTGTAGCCGACCCCGGTGCCACGATCGTTGCAAAGGCTCAAGACCTTGGTTTGACGGTAAAGCCCTTGGTGGGGCCGTCCTCCATCTTGCTTGCCTTGATGGCCAGCGGCCTTGACGGTCAACACTTCCG
>JAFNZB010000257.1 GCA_017383055.1 Burkholderiaceae bacterium
ATTGCGTTCTTTGAAATAGGCAATCATCTCTTCAGGCATGAACGTAGTCGAGTCCTTATTTTTTGCTTCTTGTTGAAGAGCACGAGCCTTGGAAATCATTTCAGCAGCCTTGGTTTGTTCGGCTTGCGTTTCTTCGATTTGCTTCAAGAATGCTTCAGCATTGTTCTTGCAAATCATCGACTGTGCCAATTGAAGCTTTGCGAAAGCGAATTGAACGCTATCGGTCGGACCCAAATCCATATCGTTCAAAATTTCGGAAACAGAAACTTGGCCACTGGTGTTGGTAACAGCTGTCATATTTTTTTCCTTTCAAGCAAAAATTGCTGAGGCGACTTGAAACGGCGTCGCGCCAAATAGTTTTGATTCGATCATATGAATCGAATCCAAAAAATCGTTTAACCCGCACTCGTAGCGATGCGTTCGAGAACCGTCGTAGCCTTTTGAATAGCCGACATCGCACCTTGCAAGTACGAGTTATATTGACTGATCATGTCTTGCAAATAAACCATCTTCGTTTGCGTCGAATTACTGACACTTTCTTGATAGTTCGTCAACGATTGGATATTGAACGTCCATTCGTCAAAACCATGAGCGGCATCACCACCCTTGGTATCGAAAGCCAAATTGCGCTCTTTGAAGAAGTCAATCATGTCTTGCGGCATCATGGCGGCTTCCTTGTCCCATGGACAATCACCATTTTTAGATTGGCAAGCATTCTGTAAAGCACGAGCACGCGAAATCATTTCTGCCGTCTTCGTTTGTTCGGCTTGCGTTTCTTCGATTTGCTTCAAAAATGCTTCAGCATTGTTTTTGCAAATCATCGACTGTGCCAATTGAAGCTTGGCAAAAGCAAATTGAATGCTATCGGTCGGACCCAAATCCATCTCAGACAAGATTTGTTGAACCGATGCTTGACCTTGTACGTTCATTGTAGAAGTCATCGTCATTTACCCGATAAAACTCGATCGAATTAAATGCTCAACGCACCACGACGGGCACGCTTAGGAGCGGAGACCGGTGCTGTTTCTGCCGTCAACGTCGCAACGGCTTGACGACTTGCACGCTCGGCTTCAAGCTGGGCGGCTTGCATCATTTCACGCACGGCCGGCGTCATGGAAACAGCGTCTACATTCAAGTCTGCTTCTTGAGTCAAACCGACCGCTTCTTTGAATTGAGCGTACTGCTTATTCAAACGCTCAAGTTCATCACGCAAACGCTCGATATTTTGATTTTGTTTGGCAAGATCCATTCTTGTCTCCTTGGAATTTTCTTCTGATTTTCATCGGTTTGGATGCCAACAAAAACCCTTAAAAATCTGTGCATAATGTATCAATTTTATGCCAAATTCCAATATTTTTTATCGATTTTCCAAACTTTTTCGACAAAAAAAGAGGCCTTTCGGCCTCTTTGTTGACGGCTATCATAGGCCGCCATTTTTGTCCAAACTTTGCACCCAGCGCAGTACTTCGGCAACCGGTGCAATCAAGTCTTTGGGAATGTAAGAATTCTCCGTCCCATCGCGGTAAAGCGCACGTGCCAAAGGCACATTTCGCATAATCGGGATCCCTTCTTCTTGGGCCACTTCGATCATGCGTTGGGCCAAGGCGCCCTCGCCCTTTGCCAAAATAACCGGCAAGGGGGTCTTTTCTTGATCATAGTCCAAAGCAACGGCAAAATGAGTCGGATTGGTCACGAGCACCTTCGCTTTTCGGGTATTACCCAACGTGTTTTGATTCATCAATTCATTATAAAGCTGCTTGCGCTGACTCTTGATGATCGGGTCGCCTTCGCTATCCTTGTACTCACGCTTGACTTCTTCGATGCTCATCATGTGTTCGTGGTTCCACTTGTATCGTTGATACAAGTAGTCCAATGCCGCCACCACCACAAAAGCGCCCGATGCATAAAGCAACATTTCAGCGGTCGCCGTCCCTAATAACGACCACATACTGCCCAAGCCCGCCGAAGGGATACTAAAGAGAATCGGGATGTACTTATCTAACACCACATAGACAACGTAACCCAGCACGACCACCTTCAAAATGTTCTTGCAAAGCTCAAAAAGGTTTTTCATGGAAAAGACTTTTTTGAACCATTTGGACGGACTGAGGTTTTCCATCTTGGGCGTGGCGGCTTTCGGTGCAAACAGAAAACCCGTTTGCGGCAAAAGCACTAATAGCGCCACACACATCACGACGGCAACAATCGGCAACACGATGCTAATGCAAAGCTCCAACACGATTGAGAACGCGCGTGCCAAAGCCTCATTAAAAGGCAAATGAAAAACGTCAAAAGGCGCATTGACCAAGAGGACCAATTTCTCGTAAATGGTCTGAGCGTTTGCGATAGCGTAAATGGTAAAGCCAAAAATCGTTGCAGCGGGCGCCACGTCTTGACCCTTACAAATATCCCCTTTTTCACGAGATTCGCGTATTCGTTTCGGTGTTGGCTGTTCGGTCTTCTCACTCATGGTATAAGACTCCGGAACATGGCCAAATCAACACTGAACATATCGAACCGCTCGGGCAATTCGCTCGTGAAGATGGCGAAATAGAAAATCAAAAGTAATGCAGCCAGCGCACTCTTGATGGGTAAAGACAAAATGTAAACGTTCAATTGCGGTGCAAATCGATTGACCAACCCCAAAGCCATGTCGGTAAACAAGCAGCATAAAACCACAGGTGCGGCCAAGAGCATCATGCTCAACAACAACTTCCCGACGCTTTCACCGAAAAAGAGCGCAGCCGAAGCCTTTGTGAAAAGCGCCGTCGGCAAAAATTCATTCACGGGCCAAAAAACGTACGTGCTGTAGACGATGCCCATGAAAGTCAAAAACATCCCCGTTGAGAAAAAGACATACGTTGCACTTTGGAAAAAGAGCGAACCGACCGGAGAGGTTTGAGAACCCGACCACGGATCGACTTCGGAAGCCATACTGGCACCGCGTTGGTTGTCGATAAAGAAACCGGCGCTTTCCACAGCCCAAAAAACGAGGCTAGCTAAGAAACCAATCACTAAACCGATGAAGATCTCTTTAAAAATCAAACAAGCCGCGTACATGAACGTACCGGAAGTCAGAGGGAATAAATCAGGCGGGATTTCCGTCAAAATCAACGGATGAAGAATCAAATAAAGGGCTGCTAACACAGCCGAGCGCGTCAAGACATCCAAAACGGCGCTTCCCAAAAAAGGTGCAACAATGCCAAATACCATCAATCGCGTCATCCCGAGGATAAACGCGAAAAAATGCATTTGTACACTGTAGCCCCCAAGGAAAGCTTCCATCTTCTAGCCTCTACGTCTGAAAACGATCAATGCAAGAGATAAAAGCGATCGAAGATTTCGCTGGCAAAGCGCAACAATTCCGCCGACATCCAACCGCCCAACACAAAGAGCGTGACGACAACGGCAATCAATTTCACCCCGAAAACCAACGTTTGTTCTTGCAATTGCGTGACGGCTTGCAACAAACTGAGCAAGATACCAATCACCGAAGCGATCAAAATGGGTGGCAACGAAATGAGCAACACCAAGTACAAAGCTTGGCTGGCATAGTCCATGGCCATCGTATGCATAACATTTCACCTACGTGAATCGTTCAATCGTCCCTTGAGGTTCGGTCAAGGGACGACTTCATTATTTTTTCTTAAAGACGATGTAGATGCAGTTGGTGTCATCAACGTACTGATAACTTTGTTTTTCAGACACTTGTTGAATCAGAAAAACACCCAAACCGCCGATGGGGCGAGAATCGACATTCAAAGTCAAGTCCGGCACCGGAGCCTCTTCGAACGGATTAAAGGGAGCGCCCCAATCTTTCACCGTAAACAACAACTTTTCTTCGCCGTCATCCTGCACCAAAGCCAAATCGACTTGAGCACTGCCGGCATAACCGGCCGGATAGGCATAACTGAAAACATTGACCAACAACTCTTCGGCAACCAACAACACGTTCGAGGTTTGATTGCGAAAGTCCGTCGGAACCTCTCGCTCGATATAGTCTCGAATCGTTGCCAAACTATCCAGTGCGGCTGGTACGGTAATGGTCGGCATAGAGATCTTCTCCCTACAAAAAAGCCTTTGGATTACATTTGTGCAATCGCACTTTCAAGATCCGGATAGGTCTTCAAAATCGAATCAAATCCGGACAACTTGAACATATCGGCCACCATCGATTGCATGCCGACAAAGGCCAACGTAGCACCCTTGATATTGCCCATCTTGGCCAACATCAAAATACCGCGCAAACCAGCCGAGCTAATGTACTCAAGACCGCTCATTTCAATGGCAACCTTCTTTGCACCGGCTTCCAAAACTTTCTTCCATTCTGCATCAAACAACGTCACCGTCGTAGCGTCCATACTGCCTTCAACTTGAAGAACCATCACACCGTTCTTTTCGGAAGTCACAATATTCATTTTTTATCCTTTCATTTCGGGCGTTATTGGTAACTCAACAACAACCCTTGCGTAAGCTTTAACCAACCGTCCAAAGTCACGAATAACAACAACTTAAACGGCAACGAAATCGTTGTCGGCGAGACCATCATCATCCCCATTGCCAACAAGATATTCGAAATAATCAAATCAATGGCCAAGAACGCCAAATACAACACGAAACCGATTTGGAAGGCTTTGGTCAATTCCGTGATCGTAAAAGCCGGAATCACAATCGACCAATTTTCCTTGCTGATCGAACTGTGCATTTTTTCAGGCCAAATACGCTCAGCCGTCGAGACAAACATCTCGGAGACTCGCTCATCCGTATTCTTAACGAGGAACTCCTTTAACGGGGGCGACACACGGTCGGCGACTTCAAACAATTCCATCGGTTGCAACGATTGGAGATTCTGCTCACGATTGAGACGATCCATCATGTCGCTGCCCACGGGAGCCATGATGAAAATCGACATGATCATCGCCAGCGCATTGATGACCATTTGAGGCGGAATCTGTTGAACGCCCAACGCATTGCGAACGAGCATCAACACGACAACGATCTTCACATAAGACGTTGCCATGATCAGGAACAAGGGCAACAAGCCCAAGGTCGCTGAAACGACGATTAGCCATACGGGATCAAACGGCATAATCACCCTTTCTCATTCGTTTATTGAGCGTCGGTGACCTGCACACCGATCACACCGTTGATATCGACCAAACGACCGCGAGCCACGGGCTTACCGTTGGCAAGAATCGTCACGGGCGTCGACGAATTATTGGTCATCGCGAACGTATAACCGGATTGGATGCTCTTTAAATCACCGACCGTCACGGTCTTGCGATCGAGCTCGAACGTGAGAGTGATTTCCAATTGATCGCTATTTTTCATCTCATTCTCCGAAATGGGATTCCAACTATCGAGGAACGTCAACGTCTCGTCCTCGTATTGACAATGGGCTTGATAAAGGGTTCGATTCCCGCTCAAAAGCATCAACTCTGCGCGTTGCGTTTGCGGATACCAAACCTCGGGCAACACAACGTCACCCTTGGACAAATCATTAAATTGCGCTTCGCTCAAAACCGTCTGACCACCACAAACCGAAAGCGTCACCGGCACATTGTCCAACGACTCGCTGATCAAACCGACTTCTGCTTTGGGCAAAACATGCAAGAGATGAACGAGGTCGTCGACAGCGGCGGCAAAAGGCGGCACAAAAGCCATCTGCATTTGAACGACTTCAGCCATGTTCTTGGACTTGAACACCACCGACAAACCAAAAGCCGCACTCAACGTTTTCGACGTGAAAGACACGTCGACGAACGAAACCGGAACACCGAGCGTACCGGCGATTTTCTCAAGGATCGGCGACACCAACGTCTCAGCCAATGCGCCCTTTAATTCGACGGGCAAATCGTCTAAGCCATACCCGATCGCCTCTTGTTCGTCAAAGATGGGATGCGCCAACAAAAACTGACAATCATCGATTCCGACTTGCCAAAGCAAACCGTTGACGGAAATCGTCAAAACAACGACCGACTCAAACACCGGCACCGCCGGACTCAAACCGACCTTGACCGCCGCCATTCCCATCGAAAACGACTTTTGAAACTCGCGAAGACTTAACTCGTTATAAATCTTCGTAAAATCAAGTTTTTGACTTGGCAAAACCAAGGGCATTACGACCGTATTCGTCATCATTTACTCAATTAATCGTCTTTCTCTTCCTCGTCTTCGCGTAATCCTTTGGACCGACGACGAGAATCGTTTTGCTCGCGTTGAGATTCATCGAGCATTTGAACATTCACCATGCGGCCTTCCTGTTGTTGCAAGATGGCCTGCAAATCATTTCGAGATGCGACCAACGTTTGGAAAGATGCCGCATTGTCCGTCGTGATTCGAACGGTCAACAATCCGTCGGTATCACGAGTGATCGAAATTTCCGTACCACGAAGCACGTTGTCTTGAAGCGTCAAACGAACTTCGGCTTTCCCGTTATCGGGCGTATTGACCAAAATTCGGCTGACCAATTCATTTAAATTGACCGCATCCAAACCGGCTGCAGGCTTGGCCTGCACCTCAGCACTCTGAGACGTGGGCGTT
Organism: Burkholderiaceae bacterium; assembly: GCA_017383055.1. GTDB lineage: Bacteria > Pseudomonadota > Gammaproteobacteria > Burkholderiales > Burkholderiaceae_F > Aphodousia. The sequence goes on from JAFNZB010000257.1 coordinate 6,544, forward strand.
GCCAAAGCATCCATTTGAGCGGCCATCGCAGCAAAGTCCTTGAACAAGGTATCAATCGAGGGCTCGGTCGGCTTCGGTGCCACGTCCAACTGAGACTTCATCTCATTGGCGAAGTCCTTCACGGTGGAATCGTAATTTTGCGGTTTGACGAGTGTCTCTTTTGTCGACGTCGTCGATTGAGACTTCATCTCGTTGAGGAACTCTCGCACATTCGCATCATAATTTTGCGGTTTGACGAGCGTCTCTTTTGTCGACATCGTCGATTGAGGCTTCATCTCGTTGATGAACTCCCGCACATTAGCATCATAATGTTGCGGTTTGACGAGCGTCTCTTTTGTCGATGTCATCGGTTGAGACAACGAATCAAACGCCGTCGGCCGGTTGATGTTATCCATCGGCTTTTGCATCGAAAGCATGGACGTATTCGTCATTGGGTTTGCTTGCTCCATGCGAAGGAATGCATTGGCACCCTCACCGGGCTTTGCCAAATGCTGATATTTCAACTCACCACCCATGGGTTGCGATAAAGCCGCGGGACTGAATGTATTGTGTGACGGACGAGCGTTCTCAAGCGTTTTTTGAGGTGCACTAGTTAAATGCGACAACTGATTGCCACCTTGTAAATGCATTTGAAATGCTCGGACATCCTCTTGCGATACTTGAGGACGCACGGCGGAGTCTGTCGCAGTACCATGGGCCTGAGCCTTGGACATCGCCTCAAACTTATCAAGTAATACGCTCATGATTCATCATCCACCGGTTTTAGAGGAATGAAATCCTCAAATTCCAATTCTTCCGCACGCTCGGCTTCTTTTTTGTCCTCTTCGGTCCAAATCGCCTTATGCGTTTCAATTTTAGCAGTCTCTTTTCGAGCCTTACTGACGGCTTGTTTAGCCGCCATCAATTGGGCTTCGGACTTGGAAACCTCGTTTTTAGCCTGATCGATCGCCGCAACTTTCAGTAACTCATCCTGAGCCATCAACCCCAATTCGGTATTGAATCGATTGATCTTTTCAATTACCGTGGGTTTACCCAAAAGTTCTCGGTAGCGACGTTCCGTTTCCTCGTCTCGCCACTGGCGCCACGCTTGAAGTTGACCTTCAAGCTCGTCAACTTTTTCTTTGGCCAACTTCACAGCCAACTGCGCATGCGAAACCTGACGCTTAGCCGCCTCTTCTCGAAAAGTTCGCACGTAAAGCAGTGCTTCGAGCGGATAAGATTCAGGCATTAGTCCTCACTTTCGTTAAGCCACGACGCGCTTGAGCGCGGTCAACGTTTCTTCAAACGTACTCTTTTCGGCAAGCCCTTGCTTTAAGAATGCATTGACTGCATCGATTCGAGCCAATGCGTCATCAGCCTCGCGATCGGAACCCTTCTTGTACTCACCGATTTGAACCAATAATTCAACGGAGGCGTGCTTAGCCAAAATTTGACGCAATCGTTGAGCGGCTTGCTTGTGCTCCTTCGTGACGATCGAATTCATCACACGCGAGACACTCGCCTGCACATCGATGGCCGGGTAGTGGTTTTTCGCTGCAAGCTTTCGAGACAAAACGATATGACCGTCCAAAATGGAGCGCGTTTCGTCAGCGATCGGTTCGGTCATGTCATCGCCTTCGACCAACACCGTGTAAAGCGCTGTGATCGAACCCTTATCGTTGTTGCCTGCTCGTTCCATCAATTTC
>JAFNZB010000258.1 GCA_017383055.1 Burkholderiaceae bacterium
ATAACGCCATCCGTCGTGACGCATTGCTTGAAAACGTGATTGTCGATGAAAAGGGTCAATGCCAATTCGGGGATACGTCGGCTACGCAAAATACGCGCGTGTCTTATCCGATGCATCACATCGAACACATCGTCAAGCCCATCTCCCGAGGTCCGCACGCCAAGGAAGTGATCTTCTTGACGTATGACGCCTACGGTGTGTTGCCGCCGGTGTCGATCCTCACCGATGAACAAGCCGAATACTATTTCTTGTCGGGTTACACCTCCAAGGTCGCCGGTACCGAACTCGGTATCACCGAACCGGTTCCGACGTTCTCGGCTTGCTTCGGTGGCGCCTTCTTGTCGCTTCACCCGTTGAAGTACGCCGAGGAATTGGTTCGAAAGACCCACAAGAATAACGCTCAAGTTTATTTGGTCAACACGGGTCTCACGGGCACGGGTAAGCGCGTGCCGCTTCCGCAAACGCGTGCCATGATCGACGCCATCATGGACGGCTCGATTTTGAAGGCTCCGACCGCAACGGTCCCGCACTTTAACTTGAAGGTGCCGACCGAATTGCCGGGTGTCGATGCAAGCTTGCTCGACCCGCGCAATTGTTACGCCGATGTGGCTGAATGGGACGCCAAGGCTAAGAAGTTGACGCAAGCCTTCCAAAAGAATTTTGCGAAGTTCATGGGCAACGCCGCTTGTGCCGAACTCGCCAAGAGCGGTCCGCAAGAAGAATAGTCTTATTCATTAACTGACGATTAGGGGTGGAAAATCATCGTTTTCCACCCCTTATTCTTGCCCAATTCCAAGTTAGAATTGAAGGACTCTATTGGAGAGGACGATGAAAGCCAAACACATCCTTTTGGCGTTCGACTCCTTTAAAGGATCCTTATCGAGCGCCGACGTTGCCGAATGCGTGGAAGAAACGATTATGGGACTTGATCCGATGATTGATGTCGACCGTTGCCTTATGTCCGACGGAGGCGAAGGACTTCTTGAGACAATGAAAGCGATCCTTCCACTCATCCTCGTTCCCCACACGGTGATGAATCCCCTCGGTGAACGTCACGAAGCTCGTTTCGGTTGGGATCACACCCAACGCTTAGCCGTCATCGAAAGTGCACAAGCCAATGGCCTACCCTTGGTGGCGAGTAAAAACCGTAATCCGCTAAAAACTACGGCTTACGGTGTCGGTGAACTCATCCGAGCAGCACTCGATCTTGATGCGAAAACAATCGTAGTCGGATTGGGCGGGAGTGCTACCAATGAAGCAGGGCTTTCCATTCTTCAAGCATTGGGCGCAAAGTATTTAGACGAGAATGGCAACGAACTGGGCCTGATCACGGGCGAAAGCCTCGGTCGTATCAAACGAATCGATTTGAGCGCTCTGGATGAAAGACTTGAGCAAACGAAGATCATTGCAGCATGCGATGTCAATAATCCGTTGACAGGTCCCAATGGGGCAACGTATGTGTACGGACCACAAAAGGGCGCGACGGATAAGCGACTTCCGATCCTGGAAGGAGGGATGGAAAATATTCGGTCGATCATTCGAAAGATGACCGAAATCGATTTAAACGAAGTACCCGGCTCCGGTGCTGCGGGTGGCATCGCCGGCGGTTTGCATGCCCTTTTAGGGGTTGAACTCAAACCCGGAATCGAAGTCATCCTTCAAGCGCAAGGCTTTGAAGAATTGGTGAAAAAAGCCGCCTTGGTGATAACGGGCGAAGGCAAGAGTGATCGTCAAACATTGATGGGCAAAGTACCCATGGGCGTATTAAGGGTCGCTCAAAAGTACGATGTACCCGTTGTGTTGATGTCTGGAATCGTAGAAGAAAAAGCCGCAATGCTCAAAGCCGGTTTTCATGAGGCAATCGGTATCAAGCCGGAAAAACAGTCCATTGAAGACGCAATGAAACCGGGATTTGCCAAACACAATCTTCGAAACGCCGTCAAAATCCTTTTTGAACAAAGCTGACCCACAAAGCAAAAGACCCTCGATTCTTTCGAACCGAGGGTCTTTTAAGGGGTAAGCCAAGCGATGTCCTACTTTCACTGGAAATACAACCAACTATCATCGGCGCTAAGGCGTTTCACTGTCCTGTTCGGAATGGGAAGGAGTGGGACC
>JAFNZB010000259.1 GCA_017383055.1 Burkholderiaceae bacterium
CGATTTCTGAAGCCGACTATCGCGCCGATGTGAAACGTGCGCAAAGTTTTTTGCGTGGCGAAAGCGACGAGATTCTTTCTGAGATGCAAACTCGCATGATGGCGCATTCGGACGCATTGGAATTTGAAAAAGCCGCTCTTGTGCGCGATCAGATCGCAGCACTTTCCAACATCTTGCATCAACAAACGGTGGAAACGACGGGCGGGGATGTGGACGCTGACATCATCACGATTGCACGCGCCGCCGATACCATTTGTGTGAATTTGGCGATGGTGCGAGGTTCACGCCATTTGGGCGATCGCGCGTATTTCCCGAGTGTGGCCCGACAAGGGGCAAGTGTGACCGATGAGGAAGTGCTGGATGCATTTGTCAGTCAGCACTATGAAGATATTGCAGTTCCCGGTATTGTGATCACCAATGTCGAAGCTAATCACGATGCGTTGGCGACGTTACTTTCGGCGATGAGTGAACGACGAGTGCATGTCGTACACGCACCGCAAGGGGTTCGTCGTCAGTGGTTGTTGATGTGTGAGACCAATGCTCGTATTGCGTTGGCCCGTCACATGGCGCAAGAAGGTTCTCAATTGGCGCGAGTGAAAGAATTGGTACGAACTTTAGGACTTGAGATCGAAGATGATGACATGATGAAACTTCGTATTGAGTGCTTTGATATCAGTCACACGGCGGGCGAAGCTACGCAAGCGTCTTGCGTCGTTTTTGAAAACGCCAAGATGGATCATTCGCAATACCGTCGCTTCAACATTACTGATATTGAGGCGGGGGACGACTACGCTGCCATGCGCCAGGTCATCACGCGTCGATACACGCCGGTAACGCGTGGTGAAGCCCAGTTGCCGACCGTGGTTTTGATTGACGGCGGTCGCGGTCAAGTGGAGATGGCGCGTCAAGTATTTGAAGAGTTGGGACTTGATGAATCCGTTTTGCTCGGTGTTGCTAAAGGTGAGGGACGAAAAGTCGGGTTGGAATCGTTGATTTTCCCTGATAAAGAAAAAGAGCCGTTGGTTTTGGGGCGTGAGTCATCTGCATTGATGTTGATTGCCGAAATTCGAGACGAGGCGCACCGGTTTGCTATTACGGGGATGCGTGCTAAACGAGCCAAGGCTCGTCAAACGTCTCGATTGGAGGATTTGGAAGGGATTGGTCCCAAGCGCCGTCAGAAATTGTTAGCCCGATTTGGTGGGATGCGGGGACTCAAGAACGCTGGGGTGGAAGATATTGCAAAAATCGATGGGATTTCTCGTGCCCTAGCCGAAAAAATATACGTACAATTACACGGTTCGACTGCAACCGATCACTAAAAACGAAAAAAATAATGAATAAACAAAAAGTCAAAGTGAATATTGCCATGATTTTGACGTGGATCCGTATTGCGATGATCCCGTTGATCGTGGGTGTTTTTTATGTGCCCGACGAATGGCTCTCTCCCTTCATGCAAAATGTTTTGGGCACGATCCTCTTTATTTTGGCCGCATTGACCGATGCGTTTGACGGCTACATTGCTCGTAACTACAACATGGAAAGCGCCATCGGTGCTTTCTTGGATACCACGGCCGATAAGTTGATGGTTTGTGCCGCTTTGATCGTGTTGTTGGCGTTCGATCGTGTGGACATGATGGTTGCTTTGATCATCATCGGTCGTGAAATCACGGTGACGGCTCTTCGCGAATGGATGGCCAAGGTGGGTGCCGCAGCCCGAGTGAAAGTCAATTGGTTCGGTAAGATCAAAGCGATTGCTCAAATGGTTGCTATCCCGATGTTGCTCTTTTGGGAACCGGCTTTCGGTATCGACATGGCATGGTTGGGTACGATTTTGATCTACGTGGCTGCCATTTTGACGATCTACTCCATGATTGTTTATCTTCGCGCGGCTAG
>JAFNZB010000260.1 GCA_017383055.1 Burkholderiaceae bacterium
CCGATTGGAGACTATCTTGAGTTCGATCATTTTGGATAAACGCCCCTACGCCGCTTTGGTGTTAGCCGACGGTACGACTTTTCACGGTCGCGGTTTCGGTGAAACGGGCATGGTCACTGCCCCCCTCATTTACAACACGGATGTGATGGGTTATCAGGAAACGCTCACCGATGAAGCATCAGCAGGCAAGATCATTGTCTTTGCTTATCCGCACATCGGCAACACGGGCGTCAACCCAGAAGACAATCGTAGCGACTTCGTTCAAGCCGTCGGTGTCATCATCCGAGAAGAAACGCCCATCGTGAGCAACTTCCGTGCTAAAGGCGATTTGCATACCTTCTTGGCCAATGCCGGCATTGTGGGCTTGGCCGATATCGACACGCGTCAACTCGTTCGCCACTTGCGTGATCACGGCTCGATGGTGGGCACAATCGTCTCGAGTCGCGCCCCGCTCACCGATGAGATGCTTGAGAAGGCCCATATGGCCACGCAAGTCGTCGATCTTTCGTAATCCTTTTTCAGTGGTGAGCAATCATGCCCAAACGCACAGACATCCAATCCATCATGATCCTTGGCGCTGGCCCGATCGTCATCGGTCAAGCTTGTGAATTCGACTACTCCGGTGCTCAAGCTTGTAAAGCACTTCGCGAAGAGGGTTACCGTGTCATCCTGGTCAATTCCAACCCGGCCACGATCATGACCGACCCCGATACGGCGGACATCACTTACATCGAACCCTTAAATTGCAAGGTGGTCGAACGCATCATCGCCAAGGAGCGTCCCGATGCTATTTTGCCCACCATGGGCGGTCAAACGGCTCTGAATTTAGCCCTTGAACTTGAACACGAAGGCATTTTGGCTCAATACGGTGTCGAATTGATCGGTGCCTCGCCCGATGCCATTGACAAGGCTGAAGACCGTCAACGCTTCAAAGATGCCATGGCCAAAATCGGTCTTGAAAATCCCCGCTCGGGCATCGCCTATAACATGGACGAAGCTTTGGCGTTGCAAAAGCAAATGGGATTCCCTACGGTGATCCGCCCCTCCTTTACCTTGGGCGGCACGGGCGGTGGCGTGGCCTTTAACATGGAAGAGTTCATCGAGATCTGTAATCGTGGTCTCATCCTCTCTCCGACGCATGAGTTGTTGATCGAAGAATCGCTTCTCGGTTGGAAGGAAATCGAGATGGAAGTGGTTCGCGATAAGAATGACCACTGCATCATCATCTGTTCCATTGAAAACTTAGACCCGATGGGTATCCACACGGGTGACTCCATCACGGTCGCTCCCGCACAAACTCTGACGCAAAAAGAATACGCTCGATTGCGTGAAGCCACTTTCGCCATCATCCGTGAAATCGGTGTGGCAGCGGGCGGCTCGAACGTACAATTTGCCATCAACCCCGATAACTGTCGTTTGGTCGTTATCGAAATGAATCCGCGTGTATCTCGTTCTTCCGCATTAGCTTCGAAAGCCACGGGCTTCCCGATCGCCAAGATCTCCACGAAACTTGCCGTGGGCTACACGCTCGATGAATTGCAAAACGATATGACGGGCGGTGCCCAATCGGCTGCCATCGAGCCGACCGTTGACTACGTCGTCACCAAGGTTCCCCGTTTTGCCTTTGAAAAGTTCCCGCAAGCCAACGACCGCTTGACCACGCAAATGAAATCCGTGGGCGAAGTGATGGCCATCGGTTCGACCTTCCAAGAATCCTTGCAAAAGGCCCTTCGCGGTTTGGAAACCGGCAAAGACGGCCTCACCCCGATTTCCGAAGACATGCAAGA
>JAFNZB010000261.1 GCA_017383055.1 Burkholderiaceae bacterium
CCGAGGTAATACCGTATTGAAGTGCATGAGCGATCGCACGACGAATGAGCGACTTCTTTTCTTCGACCGAACGGTTTTGTAAAAGGTAACTTACTTGAATGCAAGCGTTCTCGCGCAAGATACCGGTTAAACCACGCTCGTCACGATCGATTGCACCACCTGCGTTCACCGGCGTCTCTAACGTTACGCCGGCACGCTCGAGCGCTAAGGTATTGCAAGCGATGATGTGGATACAGGTACGCTCAAAAATAATGGGGTGAACGGTCGAGATACGATCGAGATCGTGACGCGTCAACAGACGCTTTTCGTCTTTGAAATAATCTTGATTCCAACCCATGCCGTGGACCAAAGTACCGGCCGGAATCTGATTTTCTTCGATGTAACGACGAGCACGGCGAATCACTTCTTCAATGCTATTGGCGCCAGCCAAATCAACGGCAGCCAGTGCCACGCCCTTATTCATCAGATGCAAGTGCGAATCGTTGAATCCGGGAATGATCGTACGATGCTGAGCATCATAAAGCGTGGCCGTTTGACCGTATTTATCAAGCATCGAATCGTTCGTACCGATCGCTTGAATAACCCCTTCGTCGATCAACATCGCATCTTCGAAACGATTGCGTTCAACGTAAATTTTGGCATTGAAAATCAGTGTGGCCATGGCTCAATCCCTCATCTTTTGATTGGATAATCATACCGTTTTTGCGCTATCGCCGACACGCCTTCGATCAATCGTATCGAAGTTTGATAAGAGGCATCGTTTAGGACTCAACTTGCAAATAAATTTCGCTAAATGTAAACAAATCGGGGTATATTGATAGTTGGTGATACGTAAATTTCAATTGTTCAAGTTTAATTTTTCAGAAGAAAGAAGGTTATATGACAAACGCTATCGATCTCTCCCGCTATGGCATTGTCGGTGCCACAGAAATCGTTCATAACCCCTCTTATGAACAACTTTTTGAAGAAGAAACCCGTCCCGATTTGACCGGTTATGAACGCGGTGTCGTCACCGATTTGGGCGCAGTGAACGTGATGACCGGCGTGTTTACCGGCCGCTGCCCGAAAGACAAGTATTTGGTCATGGATGATGTGAGCCGTGACACGGTTTGGTGGACGTCCGAACACTACAAAAATGACAACAAACCCGTCAGTGAAGACGTTTGGAAAGAATTGAAAACCAAAGCCATGAAGTCGCTCTCCAATAAGCGTCTTTTCGTGGTCGATGCTTTCTGCGGTGCCAATGAGCACACGCGCTTGAAAGTGCGCTTTGTGATGGAAGTGGCATGGCAAGCTCACTTCGTGACGAACATGTTCATTCGTCCTACGGCTGAAGAACTTGCAAACTTCGGTGAACCTGACTTCTTGGTGATCACCGCCAGCAAAGAAAGCGTGGAAAACTACCAAGAGCTTGGCTTAAACAGCCCCACGGCCGTTGTCTTTAACTTGAAGGAAAAGATGCAAGTCATTTTGAACACCTGGTACGGTGGCGAAATGAAGAAAGGCATGTTCTCCATCATGAACTACTTGAACCCGTTGCGCGGCATCGCTTCGATGCACTGCTCGGCCAACACCAATAAAGATCAAACGAATACGGCAATCTTCTTCGGCTTGTCCGGTACGGGTAAGACGACACTCTCGACCGATCCGAAGCGCCTTTTGATCGGTGACGACGAACACGGTTGGGACGATGAAGGCATCTTCAACTACGAAGGCGGTTGCTACGCCAAGGTGATTGATTTGGATCCGGTGCATGAGCCCGACATCTATAACGCCATCCGTCGTGACGCATTGCTTGAAAACGTGATTGTCGATGAAAAGGGTCAATGCCAATTCGGGGATACGTCAGCCACGCAAAATACGCGCGTGTCTTATCCGATGCATCACATCGAACACATCGTCAAGCCTATCTCCCGTGGTCCGCACGCCAAGGAAGTGATCTTCTTGACGTATGACGCCTACGGTGTGTTGCCGCCGGTGTCGATTCTCACCGATGAACAAGCCGAATACTATTTCTTGTCGGGTTACACCTCCAAGGTTGCCGGTACCGAACTCGGTATCACCGAACCGGTTCCGACGTTCTCGGCTTGCTTCGGTGGCGCCTTCTTGTCGCTTC
>JAFNZB010000262.1 GCA_017383055.1 Burkholderiaceae bacterium
AAGCCATTCCTGAAGGCGAAACGATCAGCCTTTACGAACAAGGCGATTTCATCGACCTCTGCCGCGGTCCTCACGTCCCGAGCACGGGTAAGTTGAAGGTCCACAAGTTGATGAAGGTGGCCGGTGCTTACTGGCGCGGTGACTCCAAGAACGAAATGCTCCAACGTATCTACGGTACGGCTTTCGCCAAGAAGGACGATTTGGCTGCTTACCTCACGATGCTTGAAGAAGCTGAAAAGCGCGACCACCGTCGCTTGGGTAAGGAATTGGATCTCTTCCATTTGCAAGAAGAAGCTCCGGGCCTTATCTTCTGGCACGCCAAGGGTTGGGCTTTGTGGTTGCAAGTTGAAAAGTACATGCGCAGCATCTACCAAGATTACGGCTACGACGAAGTCAAGGCTCCGCAAATCTTGGACCGCACCCTTTGGGAACGTTCCGGTCACTGGACGAAGTACCGTGAAAACATGTTCACGACGGAATCCGAAAGCCGTTACTACGCTTTGAAGCCGATGAACTGCCCGGGTCACATCCAAATCTTTAACTCCGCTTTGCGCAGCTACCGTGATCTCCCGATGCGTATCGGTGAATTCGGTCAATGCCACCGCAACGAATCCTCCGGTTCCTTGCACGGCTTGATGCGTGTTCGTGGCTTCACGCAAGACGACGGTCACATCTTCTGTACGGAAGATCAAATCTTGTCCGAATGCACGATGTACTCCAAGCTTGTCAAGCAAGTGTACGAAACGTTCGGTTTCAAGGAAATCGCTTACAAGGTTGCAACGCGTCCGGAAATGCGTATCGGTGAAGATGCCGCTTGGGACAAGGCCGAAGCCGCTTTGATGGAAAGCTTGGACGCTTTGGGTCTCGACTACGAAATCTTGCCGGGTGAAGGCGCCTTCTACGGTCCGAAGATCGAATACCACTTGAAGGATTGCTTGGGTCGCTCTTGGCAATGCGGTACGATCCAAGTCGACTTCCAAATGCCGGGTCGCTTGGGTGCCGAATACGTCGCTGAAGACAACACGCGTAAGACGCCTGTGATGTTGCACCGTGCCATCATCGGTTCTATGGAACGTTGGATCGGTATGTTGATCGAAAACTTCGCCGGTGCAATGCCGTTGTGGTTGGCACCGGTCCAAGTGGCTGTGGCTAACATCACCGAAAGCCAAGAAGAATACGTCAAGGCTTTGGCTGAAACGATGAAGGCTGCCGGTATCCGCGTGACGGTCGACACCCGCAACGAAAAGATCAGCTACAAGATCCGTGAGTTGAGCTTGCAAAAGTTGCCGTACATCGTGGTGGTCGGCGAGAAGGAAAAGGAAGCCGGTTGCGTGGCCGTTCGTGCCCGTGGCGGTCGTGACTTGGGCGTGATGAAGGTTGAAGACTTCATCAACATGCTCATCGAAGAAAACGACAGCCGCTGCAACGGTTAATCACAACTAAAACGGGAAACGCACTGAAAACTCTGTTTTTAGTGCGTTTTTCGTGGTAAAGTTGCGAGTTTGAAAATATTTGAGTCTGAGTTTTAAGGAGAACTATCATCGCTCAGGAACGTACTCATCGAATCAATCATGAGATTCGAGTGCCCGAAGTTCGATTGACGGGCGTTGACGGCGCACAAATCGGCGTCGTTCGTACGGCAGAAGCTTTGGCCATGGCCGAAGAAGCCGGTGTGGATTTGGTGGAAGTGGCTGCTAAGGCCAATCCGCCCGTTTGCCGTTTGATGGATTACGGCAAGTTCCGTTACCAAGAACAAAAGCGCCAACAAGAAATCAAGGCAAAGCAAAAGGTCATCCAAGTCAAGGAAGTGAAGTTCCGTCCGGCTACGGATGAAAATGACTACCAAACGAAGTTGCGTGCTTTGATCCGCTTCTTGGGTGAAGGCAACAAGGCTAAGGTGACGTTGCGTTACCGCGGTCGTGAAATGGCTCACCAAGATCTCGGTATGGAAGTCATGACGCGTATCAAGGAAGATTTGGTCGACGTTGCACAAGTCGAAGCTTTCCCGAAGTTGGAAGGCCGCCAAATGATCATGGTACTTGCGCCGAAGCGTAAAAAATAATACAATCGCTATCTTTGAGTCTCCGGACCATTCTTTTTCCCTGAGAGGGTCATCAAACGATCACGTTTCGTTGTGCCTAGAAAAAAGGGGTTCCGGGGTTTTTTACAAGTGAGAACGGGCTCCATAAAGTCTTTCATGAGGTATGAAAGCGCCTGTAATCATCTAATAATAAAAGGAAATCGGTCAAATGCCGAAGATGAAAACTAAGAAGGCTGCCAGCAAGCGCTTTAAGGTGCGTTCTGGTGGTTCTATCAAGCGTGCACACGCTACGAAGCGTCACATTCTCACCAAGCGTACGACGAAGAACAAGCGTCACCTCCGTGGTATGGTCACCATCCACGAATCTGACAGCAAGTCCATCCATCGTATGATGCCCTACGCATAATTTAAGGAGAGAATAAGATGCCCCGAGTAAAACGTGGTGTAACGGCGCGCGCTCGCCATAAGAAGGTTTTGAAGCTCTCCAAGGGTTTCAAGCTCCGTCGCAATAACGTCTTCCGCGTTGCTAAGCAAGCGGTGATGAAGGCTGGTCAATACGCTTATCGTGACCGTCGTAACAAGAAGCGCGTGTTCCGTCGCTTGTGGATCGCTCGTATCAACGCTGGTGCTCGTGCCAACGGTATGACGTACAGCGTCTTTATGAACGGCTTGAAGAAGGCTAACATCGCTTTGGACCGTAAGGTTCTCTCCGATATGGCTATCTTCGACAAGGCTGGCTTTGCTTCCCTCGTTGAAAAGGTGAAGGGTCTCTAATTCGTTAGAGTACTGCTAGTCTTAACGACACGCTAAAAAAATTGGGTCGAAAGCATTAGGCTTCCGGCCCTTTTTTTCGTCCGTATGAGTCGTTCTTAGTAGATACTGAGTCCTAAAACGACTAAAATTAACTCTTTATGCATGGGGCAATTTCATTTGCCCTCACTATCGATTACGTTATCAATTGGGAAAGTTCAAAATGACCAAAGAAATTCGCACGCGTATCGCTCCGTCTCCCACGGGCATGATGCACTTGGGTACGGCTCGTACGGCTATCTATTGCTGGGCCTATGCTCGCCACTTTATCGGCGGTAAGTTCTTGCTTCGTATTGAAGACACGGACCAAGAGCGCTCCACGCAAGAGGCAGTCGATGTCATTTTGGACGGCATGAAGTGGTTGGAACTCGACTACGACGAAGGTCCCATCTATCAAATGGATCGTTTGGATCGCTACAAGGAAGTTGTCGACGATATGCTCGCCAAGGGCTTGGCTTACAAGTGCTACGCCACCAAGGAAGAGCTCGACGCTTTGCGTGAAGAACAAATGGCTAATAAGCAAAAGCCGCGCTATGACGGTCGTTGGCGTCCTGAAAACGCCGTCGGTCGTGAAATTCCCGAAGGCGTGACGCCGGTGATCCGTTTCCGTAACCCGGACACGGGCACGGTGACGTGGAAGGACCAAGTCTACGGTGAAATCAGCTTTGAAAACACCGAATTGGACGACTTGGTGATCATGCGCGGTGACGGTATCCCGACCTACAACTTTGCCGTCGTGGTTGACGACCTTGATATGAAGGTGAGCCACGTGGTTCGTGGTGCTGACCACATCAACAACACCCCGCGTCAAATCAACCTCTATCGTGCTTTGGGCGCTGAGGTGCCGGAATTCGCTCACTTGCCGTTGATCAACGGTCCGGACAACAAGAAGTTGAGTAAGCGTAACGGTGACGCTTCCGTCATGGACTACGAATTGAAGGGTTATCTCCCGGAAGCCGTTGTGAACTACCTTGCTCGTTTGGGTTGGGGTCACGGTAACGACGAAAAGTTCTCCAAGGCTCAATTGGCCGAATGGTTCGATTTGGAACACTGTTCCAAGTCTCCGGCTTGCTTGGACCCGAAGAAGTTGAATCACTTGAACCACCTCTACATCGCTGAAGCCGACAACGATCGCTTGGCACGCTTGGTTCGTCCGCGTATCGAAGCTCGTGGTGGTGTGGTCGAAGGCAAGGCCGATTTGGCTGCCGTGATGGAAATCACGAAGCAACGTCCGGAAACGCTCGAAGCCTTGGCTGACGTTTGCATGATCTTCTATCGTCCGTTGCAACGTGATGAAGCTTTGGTTCGTGAAGTGTTGGCTAACGAACAAAGCTTGAAGGCTGTTCAACTCTTCTTGGAACGCGCTCGTGACGTCGCCGAATGGACGCCGGAAAACATCTACTTGGTCTTGAAGGGTATCATGGACGAAATGGGCATCAAGATGCCGGTCGTCGCTGTGCCGATTCGTGTGTTGGTCTTCGGTGAAAAAATCAGCCCGGTATTCGATAAGACCTTAGCCTTGTTCGGTAAGGAAACGGTTTTGGCTAACATTGAAAGCGGTTTGGCAATGCTCTAATCGCTAGTTCCGCTAAAGCGAAAAACTCCCGATTGCGAATCGGGAGTTTTTTTTCGATGAAAGAAAAGTACTCATCATACTGAACACTTTAGGTGTAAATTGGAAAAGTGTTCACTATAGTGAACATTTTGGAATG
>JAFNZB010000263.1 GCA_017383055.1 Burkholderiaceae bacterium
ATGTCGGTAAGGAGTCGATGATGAGTGAACTCAATGTGGTTGAACTCTATAAGAGTTTGCATGAGATGGCTGAACTGAGTCGCGTTGAATTTAAAACGACGGCTTTCCTTAAAGATCATATGACCCGTTTGGGTTATAAGATCGGCTGCGGTTTTGGCCCCAATGACACGGGGTTTATTGCCGAGATGGAAGGCTGTGAGCCCGGTCCCACAATGCTTCTTCGAGCCGATATCGACGCACTCCCCTTTACCGTTGACGGTCAAAAGGTTGCGATCCATGCTTGCGGTCATGACTCACACTCTGCCATGGTGTTGGCGGCCGCTTCTCGCGTCAACCGATCGATCAAACGCGGGAAACTCAAAGTCCTTTTCCAACCGGCTGAAGAAACGTTGGCCGGTGCTTTGGACGTGCTTGAAAAAGGCGTGACCGACGATTGCGACATCGGCTTGAGCGTTCATAACCGTCCGATCCAAGACTGTGCTGACGGCAAGATGGCCGCCGCTGTCAATTTCAGCTCGTGCACGGTGCTTTGTGCGGAAGTCACGGGTCGCTCTTGCCACGCCTCTCGTCCGCATTTGGGCATCAACTGCGCTGAAATGTTGGTCGCCATTTGCCAAAACATCTCGATGTTGAAGTTCGATCCGACGAAGACCTGGTCTTGCAAGGTCACCAACATCACGGTGGGCAACGAAGTCTATAACAACGTGCCCAATACCGGTAAAGCCTTCTTTGACGTTCGCGCCGAAAGCAATCCCTTGATGGCTGAAATCATTGAAAAGGTGAAAAACGTGATTGAATCCACCGCTGCGATGTACGGCGGTGCGGGCAAACTCGTCTACACGCGAGAAGTGGTCCCCGCTCCCGACTACGATCCGGAACTTGTGGAAGAAGTGGCTCAATGCATCAAGGAAGTCGTCGGTGAAGAAAATTACCAACCGGTCTGCTACGGCGGCGGTGAGGATTTCTTCTTCTATAAGAAACACAAACCCTCGATGCGCGTGGCTTACTTTGGTGTGGGTGCCGGCTGTGCCCCGGGGCTTCATGACCAAAACATGAAACTCAATCCTGAATCGCTTCAAAACGGGGTTGAAGTGATGGTAAAGATGATCAATAAGCATTTAGGCTAATTGCTTGATCGAATAAAAAACTCGGGTTCGTTTAAAAACGTTCCCGAGTTTTTTCATGTAAAAAGGGCCAACGCGAGCGTTGACCCTAGTCGTTTCTAAGCCTTCGATTACTTGACCGGCATGTAGTCCGGGTTGTTGACCGTGGCTTCGAGCTTCACTTCCAAGGCGTCCATGTAAGCCTTTTGATCGATTCGACCAAAGATACGAGCGAGCTCTTGCTTACGAGCGGCGATGTCTTCAGCGGAAGCGACGGGCACATTAGCGTTCAAAACTTCAAAGACCACATAACCCTTCGGGGTCATCACACCCGTGAAGGCCGGCAACTTCGTGCCTTCGGGCTTCATGGCGGCAGTGACGACGTCATAGCCGTATTCACCCGGGTTTTGACGAGAAAGGCTCACGGCTTCACCAAACTTCAAGTTTTGCTTGTCACCGGCCTGAAGCTTAGCAACGATCTTAGCGCCTTCGGTTTCGGCAGACTTCGCAGCCTTTTCGTTCGTCAAACGTTGAACGATTTCGGCCTTCACGGCTTCAAACGTCTTCGTCGTTTCCGGATGGTGAGCCGTCACACGAGCCGAGAGCAACGTATTGTGGGCGACTTCGATGGAATTGGTGTTACGCTTGTCGCTCAAAACGTCAAAGCTATAGAGGGCTTCGACGACATTGCCGTTGATCGTTTGATCCTTGAAGTTGCGCGTCACGTTCTTCATCGTTTGCGGCTTCAAGTTGAACTTCGTCATGACCGGTTCCAACGAATCGCTTTGTTCGTAGACCATGTTGGAGAAGTTTTCAGCTTCGGCAGCGAAAGCTTGCATGCTGGCTTGTTGAGCGTACAAAGCTTCGATCTCACCGCGAACGGCTTCCAAGGGTTTTACTTGAGAGGCCTTGACGTCATCGATGCGGATGATGTGATAACCGAAATTGGTTTTGACCGGAGCGACCAAATCACCCTTCTTACCCGTGAAGACGGCCGTTTCAAATTCCGGCACCATCATGCCCTTGCCGAAGAAACCGAGATCGCCACCTTGCTTGGCACTGCCCGGATCCTTGGAGAGTTCCTTGGCGCGTTGGGCAAACAAAGCGGGCTTGGCTTGAAGCTCAGCATAAAGCTTATCGGCAGCTTCCTTGTCAGCCACCAAGATGTGGCTGGCGCGACGCTCTTCCGGGGTCGTGAAGCGTTGGAGGTTTTGTTCGTAGAAGCCCTTGACTTCATCTTCATTGGGTTTGACATCCATGAAGTTGGCGGGCGACAACGTCACGTATTCGATGTCGACGCTTTCAGGGACGATAAAGGCGGCCTTGTTGGCGTCATAGTAAGCGCGAGCTTCGTCATCGGTGACCGTCACAAGCTTCTTGAATTCATCGGGCGTGATCGTTGCCATGCGAACGACGCGTTCTTCGCTCATCATTTCGTGCACACGTTGAGCCAAAGCGGTCGGGAC
>JAFNZB010000017.1 GCA_017383055.1 Burkholderiaceae bacterium
AACTTCATTCGTACGGCTTATGAAAAGGGTGCTTACGTCGCTTGGCACGCCGGTTCCACGGAGCACGGCTCCAACATCGAAGGGATGCTCGAAGCCGTCGATGCCGCCGCCGGTTTGCCGTTGCACGTCGCTCACATCAATGCTTATTGCCGCGGTGCCATCATGGACTGCGTGGAAGAAACGAAGGTCGCCCTTCAAAAGCTTCGTGACAATCCCAACATTCTTTGCGAATCCTATCTCTCGCCCAAGAACGGTACGCGCTTGACGTTGGATGCCAACGACCAAGTCTTAAGTAAGGTGACGGCTTCTTGCTTGACGCGTTATGGCTTTACGGCTGACCGCGACGGTATGAAGAAGGCATTCTTGGCCGAACATGCTTCCGTTAACTATGACGCCGGCGGTTACACGGCACTCTTGACGGGTCAAGAAGGGATTGATTATTGGGAAAGCCAAGGCACGGACGTAGCCGGTAGTTTCAATGTCAACCCGGGTATCCCGCGCGCATGGTTGGCTGAAGCCAAGCGTGAAGACGGCAGTTTCGTCGTTGACGCCATCAGTACCGACGGCGGTGTGTTCACGCGTAACGTGATTCTGAATAACGGTTTGGCTTTGGTGAAGATGGGCATCATCACGTTGCCGGAATTCGTCGTGAAGACCTCCTTGAACCCGGCTCGCATGCTTCGCATGACGCAAAAGGGTCACTTCACGCCGGGTGCTGACGCCGACATCACGGTCTTTAACTTTGAAACGCAAAAGCCCGTGGCAGCGTTTGTTGCCGGTGAACCGATCCTCATTAACGGTGAAGTCGTCGGTAAGTCTGCAACGATCATTTGTACCAAGCGTGGTCAAGCCGCTGTTGAAGCTCGTGGCTTGAAGACGATCGTGGTCGATCCGGCCGTTCCGTACACGAACCGCTTTGTTTTAAAGCACTAATCGTTAGGCTTTAAAAAACGCCGTTTGGAAAAAATCCAAGCGGCGTTTTCGCATTTTGGGGAATGAAAAAAGACATCAAATTTCTTTGATGTCCTTTTCGCAAAGTGAAGAATCGGTCACATGGCCTTGATGACAAGCGAGGTCAATTGAAGACCTAAGCAGATGATCATGGCACCGATCGCGAAAATGATCGCGTATTGCATGAATTTTTTCACGACTTATTCTCCTTTGTTGTCGATGAGCATCGTAATCGAATTCTCATCGCCTGGCAAGGATTCGACGTTGCGAAGGTTTCGACTCATAACGTTGGTGCGCGTACGAACGCTGGCAATCGAATTCTTCACGGTCTCGACTTGTTTGTCGATCTGATCAATCACCTTGGTGAACTTCTCAAATTCGCCCTTGACTTTACCCAAGATCTCCCAAACTTCAGCGCTTCGCTTTTGAATCGCCAAGGTGCGGAAACCCATTTGAAGGCTATTTAATAACGAAGCCAAGACCGTGGGGCCGGCGATCGTCACGCGATAGGTGTTTTGCACAAATTGTGCCAAGCCCGGGCGACGCAAGCACTCGGCATAAAGGGCTTCACTCGGCAAGAACAACACGGCAAATTCGGTCGTCAGCGGCACTTCCACGTACTTTTCATGGATCTTCTTGGCTTCGCCTTTTAAGCGCGCTTCAAGCGCCTTACCTGCAGCATCCACGGCTTCCAAGTCGTTAGCCACACGGGCTTCTTCCAATCGTTGCCAATCTTCCACCGGGAACTTCGCGTCGATCGGCAACCACACGAAACCTTGATCGTTTTGACCCGGCAACTTGATGGCGTATTCCACACGATCGCGACTGTTGGGGCGGGTAGCGACATTGGCTTCGTATTGATCGGGCGTCAAGATGTCTTCGAGAATTGCGCCCAATTGCATTTCGCCGAACGTGCCGCGTGTTTTGACGTTGGTGAGAACGCGCTTTAATTCACCCACTTGACCAGCCAAATGACGCATTTCTCCCAAGCCCGTTTCGACTTCTTTTAATTGTGCCGCCACTTGCTTGAAGCTTTCCGTCAATCGCGTCTCAAGCGTCGATTGGAGTTTTTCTTCGACGGTGAGTCGCATCTGATCGAGCTTTTTCTCGTTGCCCGTGCGCATGGTTTCGATTTGCGCATTCATCGTGTTGCGCACTTCAGCCAATTCTTTCTTGATGGAATCGGTGAGTGTCGTCAAATTCATGGTCATCTCTTGACGCATCTTGGTGTTGGTCTCGGTCGTGGCTTGTCCCATTTGGGTGACCAATTGCGAGAACTTCACCATCTCATCGCGCTGAGAGTTCGTGAGCGAATTCAAGCGATCGTTGAGTTCCATGCGCAAATGCGTGTTTTCGGCTGAAAGGACCTGACGAGTCGCTTCTTTATTGTCGGAGGCGACTTTTTGAATCAAACCTTCTTGTTCGAGGGTAAGGGTCTGCGTTAAAGACTCTCGGTCATTTTTACCGCGTATCACTAAGACAAAAACGAGGATCAAAAGTCCGATCGAAAGCGCTGCCAATGCAATCAACCAGCATTGGGCATCCATCGTTAATAAACCGTTAAACCATTGTTGCATGGGAAATCCAATCGAAGAAAAAGGCTATCCGAAAACATTACCGAATCTGGTCGAGAAATCCAAAAATTGAGACCTAAAAAGTTCTTGGAATCTTGCGATATCATTTTGGTAATAATAAATTAGACCAAAATAAGAGCTTGTTTAGCGATTGAAATATAACATAAAAATAATTTGCAAGTAAAGCTCATTGGATGAGATAGTGCTAATGCTACAACGGAATTTGTCATGCCTAG